>JAYSPO010000910.1:0-6933 GCA_043722015.1 Candidatus Kuenenia sp.
GCGATGAACAAGTCGCTACTCCACGGTATATTTTTTCGGTGTTGCATGGCCGATGCGTTAGCTAACTAACTGTCGCAAAACTTTTGGAACGAGCGATAAGTTCTTTCGTTTAACGGCGAGCCGCAGGCGTAGGCGGAGCCAAGCGGGAATCGCCTGCGCCGGCGGCTCGCCGTTAAGCGAGTTATGCCAACATAATTCTGGACTGGAGCTTATTTCACCCGATGATTTCACGGCGATGGTTGACGTAGTCCCAGACGACATACCGATCCAGGTCTTTGCCGGCTGTGAAGAAAACTCGCCCGCCTGTATTCTCGGCGAGACGATGGGCGAATTGCACATCTTCGTGAGTCTGTGACCAACTGGGCAGGAGGAAGATGTTGATCGTGATTCCATCACGTTTGCACAGCATGCCCTCGCGCTTCGTCGCTTCTTCCGTCTGAGGATCGGGCGGATAGAGCAGATACAACATGCTGGCTTCAAAGTGGGCCGTCGGTAGACCATCGGTGATGAGGATCACCTGACGATTCGGTGTGTCCTGCACCGAGAGAAACTGCCGCGCTAACTGAAGCCCGTGCTGGATGTTGGTGAAATGCGGCGGAATGTGCATTTCACTCACGTCCTCACGACTCATGTCGGCCCGCAGTCTGACGACGGGATTCGTGATTGTCGGGATCTTCGGCATCAGTGTGATCAAATCTCCTGCCGGAACCACTTTGGCGAATGTGTGGAGCTCCACAAAACGCAAAAAATCACCTGGATATTCCGTCGTAATCAGCCCGTTCAGCGCCAGGGCCATCCGTTTTACGTTGATGTACTGGCCGTCGTAGCGCATGGAACCGCTCATGTCCATCAGTACGACAGTCGCGCATTTTGGATTGTTGCGTGATCGATGAATTTCGATATCGCGCTGTTGCAGTCTCAAGGGACGCGTGTCGCCCTGCCGCAGCATCGCGTTGATCAGCGTTGCAGGGATGTCCATTTGTGAAACGGAGTCACCAAATTCGTAAGGCTTCGTGCGCTGCATCTCCACCACACCCTCACCGTTAATCGGCCCCTGATGCCGACCGGAGCGCGATGCCTGAAGATTGCTGAAGATTGTCTGCAGCAGGCGTCCCTGAAACAACTTGTACGCCTTTGGCGAAAGCTGAATCCTGCCCTGCTGATTTGCCAGGCCCTGGCCTTCCATGATGTCCTTGAGGTACTGCTGAATCTGTTCCTGAAACTTGTTCAGATTGGCGATCGCTTCCGGATCGGCAAACTCGCTGAGATCTTCCAGATCGATGATCGCCAGTTGCGCGTTCTTTTTTGCGTCTTCCAGCTGTTTTAACAGCTCGTCGATTTTTCTGAGTTCATCCAGAATCTCGATTGCTTCCGGCACCGACATCGAATCACGACCGGTAAAGTTGTACTTCGCCGCGAGGTGGTCCACCTGATACTTTTCGCCGAGCGTTTCCATCAAGCTCACCAGTCGCCCGGCGAAGTCAGGGTCGCTCCGTTCCGCGCGATACCAGAGATTTTCGAGGGCGTAGATTTGTTCCTCTTTGACGGATTGCCAGAATGATTTCGAGAATTTGGAGGGCGGTTGCGCCTGCTTCGCAGCATCGTTGAACTGGCGCAGGGCCTTTTTCCGGACAGTGTCGGTTTCGAACTTGCTGAGGATTTTCTCTTTTCGTTCCTGCAGCATTTTCAGGAGAGCGTCCAGGCTGGGGCCGAGTCCGGCGAACTGCCCGGGGTCCAGGCGAATTGCTTTCGCCAGCTCTTCTTCGGTGAATTCCCGTGTCGAACCGTACGTGAGCATGTGTTCAAACGCGGGCGATACCAGATCGGGGGCTGGCGACGACGGAGACGGGAACGACTTTGGATCGTACTGCTGATACGTATGAATCACGCCGCCGCGATGCCGCTGTGAAGTGTCGGGTGATGGCGGATCCGATGATTGGTCATGCGACGCGGGTGAAGTCATGTGAACGATTCCGGGCGAGTGAATTCAGCGGCATGTGCAGGCAGGCTCACATGCTCAGACGGATTGTACGCAGTCTGACGCAATCGTCTGCGGTTTGTCTGACAAACGGTGGGTGCGATTCCGGAAAGTTTCAGATTCACCCTGGCACGACATGGTGAAAAACCTACGCGGCGGAAAGATTGCCAGAGTGCGTCGATGTCGGGTTGGCCATGCTGGATTTGGTGAATCTCAGTCGGCGGAGCGACTGAGCTACGTAGGCGACGTCGCTCCGTCGACTCGCATTTCGGGTATCGCACACACCGAAAACAATGCCATGTAGCTTAAGGGGTCAGATACCGAAGTTCCCTCCTGACAGACATTCCCTCAATCAAGTTAACTCACTGTCGAAAACGCGGATTCCTGGGTAAAGTGCGGGATCTTGTGTGTTATGGCCCCTGTCGTCGACGAGTTGGTTGAGTTTTCGCAATGCCTGTTGATAAATCCGGTTCACGCATTCGGCAGATGTTCGGTGAGATTGCCGGGCGGTATGATTTTATGAATCACTTTCTGTCGGCCGGCACGGATGTGTACTGGCGGTGGCAAGCCGTGCGGATGGCGGCACCCTTTAATGAATCACCGATTCTGGATGTTTGCACCGGAACGGGGGATCTGGCGTTTGCATTCCGGAAGAAACTGAACGGGTCGGCGACAGTATTTGCCACCGATTTCACGCACGGGATGCTCAAACTGGCTGAAGAGAAAAGATCGGCTCGGGACGTCGTGTTTTTGGAAGCTGACACACTCTCACTTCCGTTTCCCTCGGACAAGTTTCAGGTTGTGTCTGTGGCGTTCGGCCTGCGGAACGTGTCCAGTACGATCGGCGGGCTGAAAGAAATGACCCGCGTCTGTCAGCCGGGCGGGAAAGTTCTGGTGCTGGAGTTTTCACTGCCGGACAATCGCCTGTTGAGTCATGCGTATCAGTGGTACTTCCGCAATATCCTGCCGCGTCTGGGGCAGTTATTGGTGAGGAATCGGCAGGCGGCGTATGAATATCTTCCGCAGTCCGTTTCGGAATTTCCGAGCGGTTCTGAGCTCACCGGGATCATGGAAGAAGCGGGACTCGTCAACACCTCCTTCCACAAGATGACGGCAGGAATTGCGACGGTGTATATCGGCAACAAACCCGCACATCCCTGATTCAAAGTCGTGCCGTTACCCGCCCTCGGAAATCTGCAAACCCGTCATTTCAACCGTTGACACAGGGTACACAGTGGTCTCATTCTCAGCTCAACGTTTCCAATCAGTGTATTTCACGCTGTGTGGTGAACCTCGCTCGACGTGACGCGACGTTCACCGTTGAACTGAAGGACAAGCCCATGAAACTCTCACGACGATTCACATTGACGATGGCGATTGTCGCCCTTGTGTTGTATGCCGCGAAGTCTGCCCATTCGGATGAGTTGCAGATTCCGGAAAAACCGATTCCCGCCGAGCTTGTCCAGGAGGAATGGACGATGGAAATCCAGCCGGCCGTCAAACTGTCCGTCGTGCCATCGATTCCGGTGGAAGCCCGATCGGCAATGGCTGGCGAAACAGCCGTATTCGATCCGGCGGCGTATTCACGAATCTACAATTCGATCCCATTCAATCGTGCCGAGTACGATGTGAACCCGAACTACCGCCATGACTCAACGATGGAAATTCTGACAGGCAACTCGCGGCACCAGACAATCGTGCAGCACAATTTTGAACACAAGCAGCCGGTGAAACGAATCCCGGCACCAGGTCTGCCGTCGCGGATCCTGACACCGTTTTCGTCATCGGGTCTACTGTATGGAGTACCGTTCGGATTTGGATACGGCTCGTTCGGAGATGGCTCGGGATTTGGACGCTGGTAATTTCCGGGACTGGTGCGGGGCGATTCAGCTTGCGGTTCAGGACCGAAGCATCTGTTTTTCAAAAGTTCAGTCGTGTCGTCGACGACTGTTTCAACGAGTGCGTGTTTCTCGCCATGGAGAGTCAAGCCACAGGTTCGTGGAATCGCAACTAAAGACGACAGAGACGACGGGTTTGGGGCAGAATGATGCCGCACACCCGTTTTTTCGCTGGTTGGGGCGACTCAGGATTCCGTCAAGTCACGTATTTTCTGAAGAATTGTGGGGTGCCTGCATCGATTTGAACGATTTTTTGCGCAAAATTTCTAAACGGAGGTGAGTTTCGCAGATCCTGAACGGCTGTGAGGGGTTTGGACCGCATTGCGAATCCGCATTTCCTGTCCTCTGGGGATATTTGCCTTTCTGTTTGGGAGCACGTTCATGGTGTCAATTCGATTTCTTCGTCAGGCGGTTGTATGCTGCCTCGCGATAATGTTGGTGTCCGCGTTTGTTCAGGCTCAGCCGCCAAGCGGCGGTCGCGGCGGATTTGGTGGCGGTGGATTTGGCGGCGGTCGCGGTGGATTCAACATCGATCGATCGATGTTGCTGCGTGCTGAACAGGTCCGCAAAGAACTCAAAATTGAAGAAGCTCAGGCAGCCACGATCGATGCGGCCCTCGAAGCATTTCGAGAAGAACGAAATGCCGCGCCGGGTCCTGATCGAGACGCCATCAGCAAAATGTCAGAAGAAGAGCAAGCGGCACTTCGCGACAAATCACAAAAAGAACGAGCAGAACTGAGCAAGAAGACGGACGAAGCTCTCGGCGCGATGCTGGAGCCGGAACAGGCAAAGCGTCTCGATCAGATTGCCATGCAAATGAAGCTCAACATGGCGACGGTGGCAACATTGAAGAGCGACGACATGAAAGCGAAACTGTCCTTGACCGACGAACAGGTTGCCAAGCTGGATGAAGCGGAAAAAGCTGCAACAGCTGACATGATGAAAATGTTTGAAGAAATGCGTGCGGCTGGTGGTGGCGGTGGTGGTCAATTCGGCGGTGGCGGTGGCGCAGGATTCGCAGCAATGCAGGAAAAGATGACGGCGGCTCGCGCGAAGTCTACTGAAGCTGCGTTGGCCGTTCTGACAGACGAACAGAAGAAAATGATCGACGAACTCAAAGGTGCCAAGTTTGAACTCGACATGCGTGCCCTTATGGGTGGTCGTGGCGGCAACGGTGGCCCTCCAGGCGGAGGTGGTGGCCGTCAACGTGGTGCTGGTGCTGGCGGTGGGACTCGTCCTCCAGCGGAATAGTTGTCTCAGGGTCAAGTAATTCCCCGCGACAAATTGACCGTCCCTTTAAATTCAGGGCGACAGCAATCAAAGCTGTCGCCCTTTTTGATGCGCTTCGGTCGCAAATAAAGTCGAGCTGTCCAAATAGAATCCGTAGGCCGGACCAAGCGAAGCGCCGTTCCGGCAGGTCGGCCAAGTGCCGGAACTACGCTCCGCTCGGTCCGGCCTACCCCAAACTCAAGTCTTGACTCCGCACCAGGTATCGTGAGATTCGGTCGCGAATAAAGTCAAGCTGTCCAAATAGACGGGCGCGGCGAAATTTGAGACACTGCCGGGCAAAGAGGTTGTCCTTCTGACGACGATCGCAGGAAGTCTTTCAATGCGGCTATTGACTATGGAAGCGGTATTCAGGCACTTGTTCATCAAGCGCTGGACGCATTTTTTGCGAGTGGTGGTGATTGCGTGTTGTATGATTCCGTGCATTTCGGGACACGTGGCCATCGCACTGCAGAATGGTGAAGATGTTCGGCAGCGTGAATTGCTGAAGATGATTTCCGATGCGGAACAGTCATTGGCTGACAAGCAGTGGCTGCGGGCTGTCGAACAGTTTGATGCTGCGTGGGAGCGGGCGTGTGAACGGGAAGATCCGCTGTTGACGGCGTCCGGGGCGGATGTAAATCAACTGGCTCCGGGCCAGACGCAACGTCTGGCGGGCGGACGAGCGAGGCTGGAGGAGCTGTTTCTGACGGCCGGCGAGGAATTCACCATCGAGTTTCGTGGACAGTTCGAAAAGGTTGCCGAGTCCCGTATTTTCGAAGCCATCGCGTCCTCCGATTTCTCGACACTGCGACGCCTGACGCTGCGGTATGCGTTTTGTCCGGCGGCTCAGAATGGCTTGCGGATTCTGGCGCGACAGTCGATCGATCGTGGCGATGATCTCGAAGCAGCGCTGCTGTTGAATCGGATGTTGCGCGTCACAGGAAAGCAGCAGAACAGCAAGGACTCCGCCGAGGTGTCTCTCCAGATTGCAGTTTGCAATTGGCGCGCGGGACTGAACAGTGATGCTCAGGAAAGTCTGGCAGATCTGCTGGCCCATGATCCAGGATCCTTCGCGCTGCAGAAGCTGCCTGTCCCGGCATCGGCAGCTGTCACTGACTTACAGAAGTGGTTCACTGCGCTGACGGGTGTGCCCGCTGTGGGTGCCAGGGAATGGACTCAGCCAGGCGGAAATTATCGCCGCTTCGCATCTCGCTCCCGTGGCCCGGCTCGGCTGCAGCAGACATGGGTCTCAGATTCATTGACCGTAAACGATGTGCTGTATTCGGATCGTCTGAATCCGATCCTGCAGTCCCTGCGTAGCCCATTGATGGAGTTCGGCGAATTGCAGGAACAGCAAAACAGCATTGTCGTGCCTTCCGCGACACCGCTGCGTGTCGGTGAACTGGTGATCTTTCGCACGCCGTGCGGTGTGCGTGCCTTGCGCGCCTCGGATGGCGAAATTGTGTGGGAGGTCACTCATCCTGATGGTCGCATGCGTGATGTCCTGCAGGCCGTTGAAGAACAGGCAAGCCAAAAGCTTCAGCCCATCGATCCGGAAAATCCGGACGCGCAGGCCGCGATGCAGCGCAACCTGGAAATGCAGACCATGACGCGGTCATTGATCATGGCGACCAGTCTGCGAAATCAATTGGTGCGTACAAACACGACAGCTCAGCTGGCCGCATCCGCCACGACGCTGTTTGTGTGTGAAGATTCATCCGGAACAACTGCAGACGACCAGTATCGCATGATGTTTCGAGGTGCATCCAGTGACGTGTCAGCAAATAA
>JAYSPO010000911.1:0-3217 GCA_043722015.1 Candidatus Kuenenia sp.
AGTTCGTGCTCGAACCGTTCGCTGATGTTGTTGTAGAAGAATACGATCCCGATCCGCTGCCCGAATGACCATAGCTGCTCTGGGCATGTGTGGATTGCGTGCCACTGCCGGATGTCTGCCATGCATTACTGCTGACCATGGACGTTGTACCGTAACCGTAATTCCAGATTTCACTGCCGGAATCCTGAGAATCGTGCCGCTCACACTGCCACCGGTGACAGCGTATGAATAGCCACCACTGCCGGAATTCGACCAGTTCATGTTGCCATTGGAATGACTGCCGCCACAAAAATACGACAAGTAATTTGGGTGCGCCCCGGCTGCGCTCTTACGAATCGTTCCACACAAACTGTTTCTCGTCATGCACATTCCAACGCAATTCCAGTTACCGCTCAACCAACACAGGAATAAGTGACAGTCGTGAGGTTGGCTGATTGGCTTTGCGACCACGTTACAGCGGCCCTTGAGCGACACGTTCAAACAACTCCTCTGCGAGTTCACGCACATGGTCATCTTCGTGGGTCTGCAAATTTGCCCTCTGCTCACTGGATAGCAAGGGAACAATGGACAGTTCCAGAAATACTTCTAGACAGAGCATGTTGATACCCGCATCATTGTAGTTGATGGCACTCACCAGAAATCCCATATTCTCATTGACCACTTTTCTTTTTCGCTGTCTGCTCATCGGATCGATCAACTGAATCAATGCACGCCTATTCGAACGATTGGTGGCGAATTCGAGTTTGTCTTCGACAACTTCTACAATCCGCATCAGCTCAGATATTCGTTCGGTGAGTTCCCGATAAAGGGATGAATCCCGACTTACAGATTCGACAAGCTTACAAAATGCCATCCAGCCCAGATCATTCCAGGCTTCCATTTTCGAAATCTGCTTGTCCAGAAATGCCTGCCAATCGTGCCATTTGACGCGCAGTTTCTGCAGCCCGCCCAGTACGAACATTTCTCTCCACGGACCGAGTTTTTTGTCCGCCGTCTCTCCAAGACAAATTTTTGCCAGTCTCGTCTGAGCCTCGCAGATCGCGGTTTCAGCATAGACCAGCAATCGACCCCGACAACTAATGTCCGTTTCGGTTTTCAGCATTGTCATTAAATGCGTTAGGTAGGGTCCGGGTGCAGCGTCACTCTCTGACGCAAGCCGCCCGACAACATGAATCGCCTCAATCCTGATCTCGGGTGACGGGTCGTCTAGAAACCCGACGACCTGCTTAATCAATTCTACATTGTTCATATTGAGTGGAAACTGCGGTCGTAGTGCTTGCAGAACGTGTCTGACTCCGGCAACACTTCCATGTTCCAGTAGACGCAGCAACATTTTCTCAATGCTTTTCTGTTCTTCCTTCCAGTGTTCGGAGATCCACGATTTCAAGTCTGTCACGAGCTTCTGAAAGGATTCTTCTGACGCCGCCTGGTTCCACAAAGATTCAAAGTTTTCAGGCTGAGGCATAAGGCTCCAATCATTCGTGAGGCGTTATTCCCCCTTGTTGCTCGAACGCGAGGCGATCGAAATAACATGAAAAAGAATGCAGCGGCGCAGAAATCAAAATGCTGAAAGAAGATTCGCCCTGGATTGCGATTTGTTGCGCAACGCTGGTCGTGTGGCATGGATTCGATGACATTCGATCAATTTTTACACCTAACTCATACCAGGGCCCATCCCGCCGTGATTGTCCCACTGTCCCGGCGGAGACACCATGAAGAACATTACTCCGGTTGCGCGATCTAAAAACATTCCCGCGCCCTCCATAATTTTATAGAGCGTGGCCCCGACGCCCACGGAGACACCCACTGCTGCTGCAGTGCCAGCAACTGATCCTAAGGCTTCCTGCAGTTGCCTTAGCCATGCTTTTTCTCTTTGGATCCTCCACTCGTGGCCTCTGTGGGCTTCAGGTGACTCGGTCGTCGGGTCGAGGACTCTTTCTCGGTTCTCGATCGACGTCTCTACCTCGTCAATCAACTGTTCGATTTTGTCTCGCGACCAGTCTTTTGGGACTTGATCGGGAAAATTATCATCATGCAGACGTGGGCAGGGTCTGCCTGTGTGATCGACTGCATTCCAGTCCATGTATGGGGGCCTGATGGATGGTGGAACGGCGGCCTCAGTACCGCGTTTCCTGAGGGTGCTCGGCCAGCTCAATGGCCAAAAAACGTATCCATTCGCCCCCATCCTACCATAGAGGTTTCCATCTGCGTCATATACGTCTCGGTCACCATTAGGTTGAGTGACGACCTTTCCACCATTCGGGACGCCACCACGATTCGGGACGCCAGCGCCCGTATTCGGAGTCGGAGGATCGCCTTCGAGAGATACCGCTGTCCCGTCTCCACTAGTTCCATCTCCACTCGCGCCGCTTCCACTCGTATTTTGATATGTGGCCCCAGTGGTACTTCCCGAACCAGACCCACTTACAGATGTTGTTGTGCCGCTAGATGTCGTTCCTGCTACTCTTGATGGCCCTCCGGCGACGCCAACTCCGCCCGGATGAAATGCTCCCGAGTACCAGCCGCCGTAGTTGACGGTTTCATTGTACGAGGAACTGCTGGTCCATGTGCTGCTTCCACTGCTGCTGGACGATGAACCACTGCCACCGCCTGATCCTGATCCAGACCCAGAGCTGCTACCGGATCCCGTGTTGCTCTGCGTCCAGCTCCAGTCACTTCCCATCGTCATTGTCATCGAGCCGGTGACGTGATTGGTCCCTGACGCGGAACTGCTGCCACTGGAGGAAGCACTCCCGGCCGGCGTGTTCCACGCATAACTGTAATCATACGTGTCGTTGGAATTCATATGACTTGTGCTGCCCATGTGATCCGTCCGACTGGTACCGCCGCCGTTCGACCATGTGTCATATGTCCATGTGCCGTCGCTCACGTACGTTGCACTGCCGTCTGATGTGGAGGAACCCCACGAACTGCCGGTTTCCACCGGACCGCTGACGCCGGATGATCCACTTCCACTCGATGATCCACTACCGCTACCACTTGACGAACCGCTGCCACTGGCTGCGCTACTGCTGCCATACGTCGTCGTGTAGTCATAACCAGTCGTGTTATGGTAATTCTCCGTGATATTAACAGACCCGCTCGTTTCACTGTGCGAACGACTGCCATTGCTGAATCACCGTCCGTGTAGTCCGACGTTCCTGAACTGTCGGTGTGCCAGACGTAGCCACCGCCATTGTCACTGCCTCCAGAACGA
>JAYSPO010000912.1:0-4226 GCA_043722015.1 Candidatus Kuenenia sp.
AACTGCGTGCCGCCGTGGCAGTTGACATCCACACGCACCCCACCAACTGATGTTCGGTTGCGATCCGATGCACCAGATGACGCTGCGAATTCCCTGGACAGGTTAATGTCACGATTCGCAAGCGGAATTCTCTCCCAAAGATTTTTTTGCCAATGCCGAGTCACCCCGATACCCAACGATCTTCGCCGGAACGCCAACCACGATCGCGAACGGTGGAACATCCTTCGTGACGCATGCGTGAGCCCCCACTACCGCCCCATTTCCGATAGTCACGCCAGGCAGGACCACGGAATAAGCCCCCAGCCAGACGTCGTCTCCGATTTTTACTGCCTTCACGGCACATGGCTGCTGATCAATTCTCTTTGCCGGATCGGTACCATGGTTATGATCAATAATCAGACAGCCGGTCGCCATCAACACATGGTGTCCGATTTCACATCGTCCCAGAATATCGAATTGCGAAAATCGTGCGACATAACAACTGTCACCCAGAGACAGCCCGGACCAATCATTGACCAGCTTAATCGTGACGTCCGACTCAAAGACACATCGGGAACCCGTACGCAGCGTCCAAGGAGTCGAAATTCGCGTCCGGGCACCAAACTGTGACTGGAATCCAATCTTTGCCCCACGAATCCGCCAGATTGCAGAACGCACGCGACCAAGAGCCAAAGCTCCTGTCCCAAGAAATTTATCCAGGGCTTGACGAAGAACGCGGCTCACTTGAGTGTCTGCTTACTTTTGGTTCAACGACAAATGAAGTGCGCGGGTCAAGAGTGTCTTAACCACCAATGGACACGAATAAACCCAGCGCGGGCTTCGCCCGCAACCCAAAGTAGCCATCACGCTCCGCCGTGATGAGCATTTTATCAAACGACATTCATCAACCAAGACAGAGTTCCAGGATCAGCCCAGTTCCATGGGGCTGAAGGACAATCAGCGCGGCGGCTTCATTCATATGGCGCAGTTCAAGGCTCGTCACGGCGGAGCGTGACGGCTACTTTGCGATTTGCCCGTCACCGAGGCCGAACCCTGATGTGGACGAAGTTAATTCACGGGAACAACTTCTACAAACTGCCCCCTGAAAATCCTCGCGGCACGACAAGAATTCAATCGTTAGTAGTACAAATAGTCGCCATGATTCATTCAGAGTTTGATTCGAGGAGCGAAGCCCCACGACTGCTCACGATGCGGTCGTGCCGCCACGTCTTCTACTTTCTTCAGCTCTTCTGACCGACTCTATTCGTGTCTATTCGTGGTTCAAATTCCCTTTCTGTTGACGGTTCAGAGACGAGAATGCGTCGCGCGTTCCTCAATGGGTTCTCGTTCGGTCATCATCAATTTCCAGGCCGCGCACATCATTTGTCGTTGAACCAGTTTTTGAACGGGAAATCGAAATTCGACAACGCAACCACCACGTTCCCGACGGTAAATGGTCAGGATGAAAATTCGGAGAGTCATCCGTTAATACAGCCACACTGATCACATCGACATGATATCGATCAAACAAGCACCAGGCAGCCCGTTCGCTATGCGCCGTTTTACTGTTCACTTAATTTGCGGCGGAGAGTCTGCAGCGATGAGTAGATTTTTGAGGCATCCTGTTGCCGAAGACAGTCGAGACTTTGCGACACGTAGTAGACGAATCCGGTATGCAATCGCTCCATTAAAACGAATTTCCAGATGCTGCCGGTGATGTATGCGCCTCGCATCTCAGACTGAGTTGCTGTCTGAAATGCCACGAGCATCTCGGCGATCAATTGCACCTCAGGAGATTTGTTTGTGAATGCGGGTTTGAATTCCTGCAGAAAGAACACTGGCGCGACCGGTTCTTTTTCGCCACGTGCTACGAAATAGTCAGCGGTACCGTACAGTTCAGTTTCACCGAAAATGGCATGCAACGGACGCTCGTACCAGTCCGTAAATCCATTGACCGTAAAATCAATTCGGTTCAGGATCGGGATGATTAACTTGGCTTTGACTTCTTCTTCTGAATAGGCATCAATGTTCTTGCGATGTCGCGACGCCAGGTCAATCAGAAATTCTGCATCTGAAGAATCCAGAATTTGACCTTCGCAAAGCCAGTCTGCAAATTTGCTGTCGTCCACCTCTTCATTCAGATCGACAATCTGTTTTAGCTCGGCGTAGGTGACGGTTGAAAAGGTGAGTTTGTTCATGTTTTATGGTTCAACGACAAATGACGTGCGCTGCGCATTAGAGTCGATGCGACTACCGCGCTGTTCTCAGCCGGTCTTCAAGAAACGGATCCATACCGGGAAAGGTCAAAGGCATCGATCTTCTCCTTCACTGTCACAACTAAAGCTAGAAAAGGGGTCAGGAACCAATAGTGCGGAGCACCCTTCGGGCCATTTGGCTATTGGGTCCTGACCCATTTTCTGAGCCTTCTTTCAAATCGCAGTTTTCTGACCGCGGATGTCGCGGATGGTACGGATGAGTCACATTGTGTTTATCTGTGAAATTCGCGAAATCTGTGGTTAAAATTTCTTTCACGTTCTTCCTTGGGTTGCGGGCGAAGCCCGCGCTGGGAACTCCGTGGTAAAACAATCGCATTTCAAACCACGGATTACACGGAATACACGGAAGGGAAACAGTTGAGTTGGCAGTCGTCAGTCGTCAGTTGGCAGTGAAACGCAGAGGCACCCGTGGGTTTCAGTTTTCGGTCGTCAGTTTTTGCGGTTGCTGAATACTGACAACTGACAACTGACAACTGACAACTGACAACTGACAACTGACAACTGCCCTTCCCCTAACTGCGAAGCCCTGCTGCGGTCAACAGACTGTTCGCCCAATCAGAAGTCTCTTTGGTCAGAGGTGGCATGGGTTCAGAGCGATAGTTGATCTCAAGATCATAGGCCGCTCTGTCGTAGGCGTTGGCTAGAACCGCCTGCAGATCCAATTGCACGTCGCCGTCACCTTCCTTCAGGGGAATTCCAATCACCGGCAAGCGCTGCGGCAACAGAATGGGCCAGACATATCCTTTTGGACGACGATCTTTTCGGGAGACATGGACGAAATAATCACCCCTTGGCAAGAGTTCACGCGTATGCAAATGGTCGCCATCCCGCAGCAGATCGATTTCCACGAAATGACTTGACGACGTCATGATCTCACGTCTCTTCTGTTCGTAACTTGCCCTTCCACGAGACCCCGAAATTTTATTCGTCGGACTCAGCAGTTCGATCACTGTCACAACGGTATGCTGATGGGTATCAATGACTTCAAGTCGAGCTTCGTGAATCTCATCTTCAATCAGAGTGGTCAGAATTAGCGGCTCCGCGACGGCAGAACCAGCAACATGAAACGAACTCCGATTTATCTCCGAAAAACCCGTGTCAATAATCTTTAAGTCAGGGATGATCGCCTTACGCCCCGGATCGTTCTCATCTGAAATGTAAACTCGCTCTTCAACGCGAACGTGATACTGCGGTCGAAGGCGGCGGTTCAGCAGTTCGCGGGCAACGGATAGCAATTCATGATGCACGTCCGGCCATAAACCTGGAGCTTCAAGATAAGGATCCATGCCGGGAAAAGGGGACAGCATTTTAGAACTCCTGCGATCAAGTATTCAGGAAACAGCGGTGGAAGATAACCGCAATTTGGCCCAAATAGCAAATAGCAACTGGTTTCTTGTACCTGTCCGGCCTGTCTGCTCCGCGTCCTTCGTACTACTAACGATCAGAATCTTCGCGTGGCACGAAGAAATGCGATTGCAGTCCAAAAGGAGGCTCAGGGACCGCCAGAAGCAAAATGCAAATCGCATTCTTAACCACGGAGGGCACGGAGATCACAGAGGGAATCGCAAAAAGTATACGGTCAGAATGAGATCGAGAAAGCAATTTTACTGACTCGACCGGATTCTATGTGCTGGATGTTTGAACTACGAATAAACACGGATGACAGGCATTCCATTCGTGTCAATTCGTGGTGCGAGGTCTGGAAACCTTGCTTCAATTGGCGGACACACAGAAAACGGTACAGTCAGCAACTTTATTGCCCCGCCATCGAACCGCTGGTACTCCGTGTTCTCCGTGCCCTCCGTGGTAAAATAAAGATAGTCGTTGGGTTGCGGGCGAAGCCAGCGCTGGGAACTCCGTGGTAGAAAAAGAATCGCATTTCAAACCACGGATTACACGGAATACACGGAAGGGAAACAGTTGAGTTTGCAGTCGTCAGTCGTCAGTTGGCAGTGAAACGCAGAGGCACCC
>JAYSPO010000913.1:0-1643 GCA_043722015.1 Candidatus Kuenenia sp.
AACGACGCCCGATATGGTGACGACAGCCGTCGAGTACCCCCGGTCGTCAGAAAAGAATTTGATGGAATGCTCAAATGGGCCAGCATTCTGCGAGACCCCAATCTTCAGTTTCAGGTGTTGTTCCTTCCCGGGTGGAATTACGACTGGAAACTCGCCCAGAGTGATACAACCGCAGCTCTCCTGCGAGCCTAGCAATGACAGCGGCTTTGACGACAGATTCACGACACGAATCGGTTTTTCAATGATCGCGCTCTTCAGAACGTCACCGCAGTCGATTCGCGTCGGCTCAAACACCAGCCGGTCGCCTCGCAGCCAAGGCCACACAAGGTCCACGGAGCCAGCTTGCCACCAAGCGAAACCAAACATCCCGACAGCGAACAATGCAGACATAGCGACGATTTGAGCGATAAACGGAAGCGTCCGCGATTTCGCTGTGACCTCCGCCCGGGGAATCTCCAGCGGATGATCCAGGACTTGCTGATCTGCGCTGAGCATCGTTGTTATTCCTTCTTCGATTTTGGCAAACGGTCCTGACTCAGGTTCGTACCTCGAACAGACGTCAACCGACACCGCACGCGGCTAGAAACGAGACCGGCAAGCGGGGGCCGCCGTAACGGATCAACCGAACCGGTTCTGCGGCGAATGCACCGGGGGGCTGACGCCGCCCCGCTCGCCTGCTTCAATTCCATCGCAACGAAAAGGGCAAATCGTGAAATGTCGGTCGCGGCCTTTTGAAGATCGCATGCGATCCACTGCGCACTCAGAATGCGTTGCGGCGTTCATGAAATGTTCCCTATCCAAAACTGGGATCATTCAGTCCACGACCATGACTATTGAGAGATGTGGAGGTGATTTCAGCGGAAGTTGCTGTGGTTGTCAACCCTCGTGCTGGACAATTTGTTTCCAGAATTCAAAACAGTTTGAGCAGCCTCCGTCACGGAGCGTTTTGACAATCTGGCAACTCTGGCACTTCCTTGAGCAGCTCTTGCAGCAGTGAGTCCGTTCCGTGCTGCGTGGTCCAAGACCGAAGATAGGTCCAGTCGATGATGGGACCACTGACAGACAAAATGTTGACGGTGTCATCGAGGTCTTTGCGTCGCTGCCAGCGGAGTTTTTGAATGACCACGTCTTCCACCGTTGGAATCCAGACCTCGCGGTCGATCGCTCGCAGCAGTTGTCGCCGTCGTCTCCGGAAGCGCTCCCGATGGTGCTCGTCCTTTTCGTTCAGCCGAAACAATTCGATCTCGAACTTCGTCGGCAGGTAAGTGATCACGTTGCGGAGGGATCCCGTCAGCGTCTCGAACTGCAACTGCGGGTCGAGTGGAACCCGGCCTTCTTCCGTTTCTGCCGCGCGAGCGGCGGCAATTTGTTGTTCGACCTCGGCCTGTATCGGTCGCTCACGCCCGCTTCGCGGCGGCTGTTCCTGAAATTGAAAGACCGCTTCTGGCGATCGAAGCGAGTTTTTCTGAATGTCGATGACCTCACGATCAACGGACTCGGCTTCTCGGCCGAGCGTCCGCTCAAGAAACGGAAGTTTGACCTCACGAACTGCCTTCGTGAACTGCTCCACCACAACGTAATTTCGCTCGGTAGAGGACAGACCGATCCGAAAGACCTGTTTCTCAAGCGTGGAAAGGGCACCT
>JAYSPO010000914.1:0-4179 GCA_043722015.1 Candidatus Kuenenia sp.
TCGGTGGGCTATTTTCGGATGTCCCTGACGGGACGGGAAGACGTTGGCGTTGGCATGGTAGCTCCGACCTCGACATACGGAGGTGAAATGGGAGATCTCGAGCAATCGCTGAGTATCCGACGATCATTGTGTGAAAAGGAGCGATTATCGATCCGTGGACCTCATGTGAAAATCCGTCCCGGTCTGCAAACGCCTTGAGAACGCTGGGTGGGTACGGTATTCTATAGGCAAGACCTCCGCGTAAACTTTGATCAGGTTTGTACCCTGTTCCTGATCGAGCCCACCGACATCGTCGCAAGACGGGACAAGTTCATGAATCCCTCCTTCTTAATGGCATTCGTTAGTCGAATGATCCGATTGCGACGCGTCCTCAGGCTGATTGCAGTCACTGCGATCGTGGTCGGTTATCAAATCTCGCCGGTGTCTGGCGATGAGATCACTGACGCGCAGTTTGAGAATCAAGTTCGACCGGTGCTGGTTGAGACTTGTTTCCGCTGCCATGGGGATTCGAAGGTCTCGGGCATGCTGCGGGTCGATTCGCGTGAGGCGTTGTTGAAGGGCGGTGAATCCGGGGCGGCGATTGTGCCGGGGAAGCCGGAAGAGAGCCTGCTCATCAAGGCGATTCAGCGACACGAAGATGTTTCGGCCATGCCGCCGGAGAAGGACAAAGCACTTCGACCAGATCAGATCACGGCATTCGCAAACTGGATCAGCTCGGGCGCGAATTGGCCGGCAAATACGCGGAAATTTGAAGGCCATAAACATTGGGCCTTTGAACCGATCCGCGATCCGGCTCAGCCAGCGGTGGCTGACACGGCATGGATTCGCAACAGCATTGATGCATTCATCCGAGCCCCGCAGGAAGCTGCTGGAGTTCATCCTGCTCCGATGACAGACAAACTCACGCTGATTCGCCGCGCGACATATGACCTGACCGGGCTGCCTCCGACGCCCGCAGAAATCGATGCCTTTCTGAAGGATGAGTCGCCGCAAGCCTATAAGACACTCATTGATCGATTGCTTGCTTCGACTCACTACGGCGAACGCTGGGGAAGACACTGGCTGGACGTTGTGCGCTATGCTGACACGGCCGGTGAAACTGCCGACTATCCTGTGCCGCTGGCATGGCGATACCGCAATTATGTGATTGACGCGTTCAATGCCGACAAGCCCTGGGATCAATTCCTGCGTGAACAGATCGCGGGCGATGTCCTGGCGAATCAACAGCCATCAGAGAACTACGCGGAGCAGGTAACTGCGACCGGATACCTCGCCATCTCACGGCGGTTCGGGTTTGATTCTGAAAACTATCATCACCTCACGATTCAGGACACGATCGACACTTTGGGGCAATCGGTCCTTGGTCTGAGTCTGGGCTGTGCAAGATGCCATGATCACAAATTTGACGCGGTTTCCATGCACGATTATTACGGACTGTACGGGATCTTCGACAGCAGTCGTTATGCATTTCCCGGATCAGAACAGAAGCAGAAATTCCGCTCGATGGTGCCGCTGCTGCCACCGGGCGAATCGATTCCGAAATGGCGGGCGTTTGATCAGCGAATCGGAGCAATCGCCGTCAGCCTCGAAAAACAGCAGCAGGCAGTTCCCGCCGCCATTCTGCGATCGCTCAACGATATGGACGGCGACTTCGAAATGCAGGCACCGGCCGCAGGCGGCAGCAACGGCGTGCTGGTTCCGCCATGGCTTTACAAAGGCAAGATTGCCGTCACGAATGCCGCGCAGAGCCCGTTCAAGAATCTGTACGCGCGCGGCAAAGTCGGGGCAAGTCTCGCAGCGGATGTCGGCAAGTACCGCATCGCACAATCGCTTTATCCGCGACGTTCAAGCAGTAATTGCGACACTTTGTTCGTGAACCTGGACTTTCGAATGGGCGCGTCTGAGGCGGATAGCCTGGGTAACAGCCCGGCCACGGGACATCGTTTCTGGATCGGATCATACCCGACATCACCTGCGGCTGTTGTCGTGATCTCAGCGGACGGAGTGTCTTTGCAAACGGGTGATGTGATTGAACGCATTGGAGACGCGAAACCCGGTGAATGGCAGAACCTGCAGCTCCGGATCAATCTGCGGTCTCAGACGATTTCAGGCACCGTCGGAACGCCCGAAGCGTTTTCATCGTTCGTGGACAAGCCGCTTTCTACGACATGGCCGGGCACGATTGAATTCGCTGTGCTGGAATCGTCCGAGTCAACAAACGTGAAACTGCCGGCGATTGAATTCGATAATCTTGGCGTTCAGGATTCGCCAATTTCAGTTGCGTCTACAGAGCTGCTTGTTACGGGCAACGCCGCGAACGACCTGGACCCGGCGGCACTGTCGAAGGAACTGCAGGATCTCGTCGGGATCGGTGGTGATTTCGAAATGCAGACGAAAGATACTCCGCCAGCCAGCCCATGGAATCCCGGGCCGAACAGCGTTGTCAGGATCTCCGAAAATTCGCAGAGTCCGTTTCGCAATCAGTTTTCGGTCGGAGGACTCGGAATTCACATGCCGAATCGCGGCGAGTATGACGGTTTTGGGCTGACGCTCCCTCGAACCTGGAAAGCCGACGAAACAGAACGGCTGTTCGCCTGTTTCGACTTCCGCTGCGGTGACAGCCCTGCGGGCAGTGATGGCTCATGGCGATACTATGTCGGGAACGGGCCCGGGAGTTCCGCTGCGATTGAATTGTTCTTCAACGGAAAAGAGTTCTTCCGCAAGAGTGGCGACGCGAGAGAATCCGTGTGCCCGCTGAGTCTCGGCGAATGGTATCAGGTTCAGATGACGCTCAACCTGAAGAGCCGCACGTTCACAGCCACGATCGTTTCCGGCTCATCTCGCACCGAGTTCAGCGGTGAATTTGCCAGCGGCTGGAGTGGCTTAATTGATTACTCATTCATCGACAGCTACGGCCACATCGGCGGAGTGCGACCCGCCCTGGATGTCGATAACTACGACATCGGCGAATCAGAGTTTGCGCCGTCGGCGCCTGCCGGCACGGCGGAGTCTGCAGCACGGCTTGTCCGAGCCCGGCAGATCCGTGATCAACTTGCAGCCATTCAAAACGCGACTCAGAACGCGGCTGCGGAACTCAATTCGCTGCTGATCGATGGTCCGTTCGCCATGGCTTACGGAATGGCCGAGGGCACGCCGCACAATGTGCATGTTCAGCTCCGTGGCGAACCATCTCAGCCAGGTGACGAAGTTCCGCGTGGACTCATCCTCGCGCTGGGTGGGCAGCCCTTGCCCGAGAATACGCCCGGCAGTGGTCGGCTTGAGTTGGCTCAATGGCTGACTCGGCCAGATCATCCGTTGACCGCGCGAGTCATGGTGAATCGTCTCTGGCAGTATCATTTCGGTCGTGGCCTGGTGAAGACTCCCAACGATTTCGGCGTTCGAGGATTGCCGCCGACACATCCGGATTTGCTCGATCATCTGGCGACCGAATTTATGCGGAGCGGCTGGTCGATCAAGGCCATGCATCGCCTGATCATGCTCAGCGCGACGTATCAGCAGGCGTCGGAGATCGATCATTCACTGTCATCGTCCGCAGCAGGGGTCGATACCGGTGATCTGTACACGCACTTTGCACGACGTCGCCTGAGCGCAGAGGAAATTCGTGATTCGATCCTGGCGGTCAGCGGAGAGCTTGACCCCGAGCCTGCCAGGGAGCATCCGTTTCCGTCACCGATCACCTGGGGATTCTCTCAGCATGGTCCGTTCAGCGCCGTCTACGACAATAACAAACGCAGCGTGTATCTGATGACGCAGCGTCTGAAGCGACATCCGTTTCTCGCATTGTTCGACGGACCGGACACAAATGCCTCAACCGCCGATCGCCTGGGAACCACCGTGCCGACGCAGGCGTTGTATTTTCTCAACGATCCGTTCGTGCATCAAAAGGCAGATGCCTGGGCATCGCGACGGGAGTCTGGCAATGCCTCGGAGAGTCAGCAGATTGAGCAGGCCTACCGATTGGCTTTGTGTCGTTCGGCAACGCTTGAAGAAGCAACGGATGCAGTTTCCTTCCTTGCCGCCTTTCGGACAGAGCTTTCCGGTATCGGTCTCGACAACGTGAATCATCGCGCGCTGGCAGCGTTTTTGAGGACGTTGCTGGGAAGTAATGAGTTTCTGCATGTGGATTAGAATCTGTAGGCCGGACCAAGCGGAGCGCCG
>JAYSPO010000915.1:0-2321 GCA_043722015.1 Candidatus Kuenenia sp.
ATCAGCAAGAATGATCTCAAGCTGCCGGACCTGAGCCAATTTAAGGAACTCTACCGAGGCGACCATTTGCTGCGGGCGGATGACCGTCTGGATGTCGCCATGGACGGCGTCTATCGTCGCGGCGAATTTTATCTGCGCTGGTTGCAGATCACGAGCTCCCTGTTCTTCGGCACGCGCGTCGGGCGATTTGCGACGCAATTTCTGATCATCCCGTTCGGCGGGGCCGTCGTGATCGTGGAAGGCGTGAGCCATGTCATTGATTTGTTCAACCGGAGGGTTGCGAAAGCAGATGTTGAGCCGTCTGCCAATGCAACTGACCGGACCGGTGCAGCGGATGAAACAGCATCTACACCGTCAGAGGTCGTAGATCCTGCCGTATCGATCGCTGGCGCTGAACAGGATTCGGGCGACGCGACTTTCACAGCAGTCGAAGTTACTTCCGACTCTGACCCGGATGTCAAAACAATGGACGAGGCTGTCACTGAATTGAATGCCAATTCGGACGAACAGACTGCCGAAAAAGAACCACGCGAAGTCGTCGCCGTGACGCCACGCAACGCAGATGACGCGGTGGATCAGATTGTCGGAAGACAGCTGGAAATGCTGTCATGGATTCTGGTGATCGGCTTCCTGTTGATGTTTCTGATTCATGTCGTACAGTTTCGGCGATGGTTCTTTCGAATCGTTTCCTCGGTCTGGCGACGGACGCGAAAGATTCTGATCGACTTGCCACTCAAGATTCTGCGACTGCCGTTTGTGCAACGGCTGTTGCGAAATCGGACGTTTGTGCGCATCCGGCGGCTGTTATTGACACCCAGCATTGTTTCGCTGGTTGGCACGCGGGCGGTTCCATGGCTGCTGATCGGGGAAACACTGAATTGGTGGTGGACGGGAAGCATCGGGATTCTGTTGAGTATGGCGCTCAATTCCCGCCTGGGACAGGACGCACAGGAACTGACGGCGGAGTGGGTCGGCAATGCGTGGTACAAGTTACGAGCCCGCGTAATGATGGCGGTGATTGACTGGATCATCGACATGTTCCGACTGGTACTGAACATCATTGAGCGTTTCCTGTATGCTGTCGATGAATGGCTGAGGTTTCACAGTGACGAGAGCTGGCTGTCGATTGTGGCCAAGGCATTTCTGGGAGTGATCTGGTCGTTTGTGTCGTTCCTGATCAGGATTTATGTCAATCTGCTGATTGAACCCACGCTGCATCCGGTGAAGCATTTTCCCGTGGTGACGGTCGCCCACAAAATGTTTTTGCCCGTCATTACGCTTGTGGGCGAATTCATGCTGCATCTGTTCAGGCCATATCTTGGCGTCTGGCTGGCAGGATTTTTCACGGGGTTCAATATCTTCTTCCTGCCGGGCATCTTTGGGTTCCTCGTCTGGGAACTCAAAGAGAATTGGCGACTGTATCGGGCCAACCGCAAGAACCTGTTGACACCTGTGGCCGTCGGCAGTCATGGAGAAACAGTTGCGCGTCTGCTGCGGCCGGGATTCCATTCCGGCACGCTGCCGAAACTATTTCGTCGATTGCGACGACTGGAGCATCAGGAAGCATCATTTCGACGCTTCAGCGCTCGCCGCGCCGGAGGCAATCAGTTGGAGCATGTCGAAAAAGCCATTCGCAGTTTTGTCGAACGAGAGCTCATCAGTCTGCTCAAATCGTGTCTGATCTGGAAGGACACCGGTCTGCAATGCGGACATATTCATGCGGCGTCCAACAGCTTCTCAGTGGAACTGGAGTGCAGCCGACTGGGCACACCAGCAGTCCGGTTACTGTTTCAGGAGCAGAGCGGTTGGGTGGCAGCATCGGTGGCGGAATCAGGCTGGCTGAGATTTGCATCGACCGATCAACTTAAGTCGTTTCAGAATGCGCTCGAGGGATTCTACAGGAAGTCGGGGATCGACCTGGTCCGCGAGCAGCTTGAGACAAATTTCGTGAACTTCCAGCCATACGATATCAACTCTGAAGGCTTTGCGATCTGGCCGAATGGCGACTTCGATAAGGAACTGACAGTCGATCTGGCGGGCAAAGGCATGGTGCGACCTATACCGAGCGGTGAAGCAACAGCCGCCGGGATTTTGCCAACCGACCGCGACGCCGTACTTTTCTATGAGTCGCTGACGGAATGGACTCATTGGCAGTATCTATGGACGCCCAGCGATTCTGCCGGCGATGCTCGCAGCTTGCCTCCTGCCTGTTCGCAGACACCGGCAGAACCGGTACTGCGGCCGATCCGGTGACGGGAAAGTGTTGCGTGGGTACATACTCCTCGCGGTCATGAGTAAGACAATTGGCGAGCGGCATGCGT
>JAYSPO010000916.1:0-1414 GCA_043722015.1 Candidatus Kuenenia sp.
CGCGAATGAGTTAGCTGCGACGCTCTTAGACCGCGACGAAAAAATCACTATGCTCACCGACAGCCGCGACCGCGTCATTACGGGTAGCAACAGCCGCATCGCAGCACGCGACGAAGAAATCGCTGTGCTCATGGCTGAGCGCAGCTTTATCAAAAAGCCAACGAGCACTGAGGTTGATGTTGTGCTGCGCGAAATAATTGGGGCTGTAAGGGCTGGCAGCATGATCGCCAGCTCCACAGCGTGCAACAAAGCACGTGGCTGGTTCAACTACTAGGAGAAACATCATGACACATAGCAAACCCACCATCTGGCTTACACGTGGCTTGAGCGTTGCCGACGCCAACACTCCCGACATGTCCACCAACCCTGAGTTGCTTATGATCGTCGCTCAAGGCGACAAAGAATTCTGCGACGAAGTAATCTCGTTGTGGTTAGCAGGGCAGGCAGTGACGCGCCCACGTCATTCACCTGAGCAGTAAATTAACTTAACTTAAATCTAAGGAGACACACATGTCACACGCACAACAAGTAATTGACAATCTGCCGGACATAGCAAAACGCAACGTACTGTACTCGCTGGTTGGTTCGCTCAACGCGAGCATCATCGGTACAGCTTCATCTGTAGCAACGCGACTTGGTCGTCAACTGCAAAGCGAAAACCCACACGGTACACGTGAGGATAATAACTTCGTCGAGCTCGATGCACGCGACGTAGTCGACATGCTCAACGAGATGGACGACCGTTCCGACTTGCTGTTAAACACAAGGCGAACTGTTCGCGTCGCGCAAGCGCTCCGCGATCAGCTCGTCGCGCTCAGCAACATTCAGGGCGACGGCAGCATCGACAGTACCATGGAGTTCATGCTTGACGGCAAGGCCAAACCGTTCGATCAAGCGTTGCTGAAAATAATACTGAAAGAAGCTGAGATGGACATCGACCCGAAGTTAATGGAGTCGATGAACCAACTCGACGCAGCACAACGTGCGGCGAATCTGTCAACACAGCGCGGCTCAATCGAATGGCTGATCGAGCACGTGTTCACATCTAACGGCGATGATGAGCTGATCACCACCACTCACGGTGGATACATGCAGCACAAGTCGGACAACAGCGACCACATCGAATCACTGAGCAGCGAAATGGTCAGGCGCATGTACGAGAAGATTATTTCAGCAATCGATCGTGCACGTACTGTCGCAGTAATGGGCGTGTTGAAACGTGATAGACGATTCACACTCGGCGATGTATCGTTGCTCACTGCTTCGTACAAAGAAGCGATGTTGCTCGATGCACATGCAGCACCAACACTTCAACAGTAGAAAATAACGGTCAGCCCGAGAGGGTTGATCATTATTTTTTATCGCGACAGAGACTATGGGGAGAACGATCGTTCACCACGAAGCGTCACAAAGT
>JAYSPO010000917.1:0-2514 GCA_043722015.1 Candidatus Kuenenia sp.
GTGATTTTCGAACCGGACCGAATCGTCGGTCTTTCTTCGAGAACCTTTTGGGAGTTGGATCAATGAGCAGTGCTTACGACATCGACGCCATCAACAGGATGCTGGGGCTGGACAATGACGGGGACGTGACGACGGCGGTGCTTCCGGCTTCGGATGATCATGACGCGACGCAGCCTCATGCTGAACCGTGGCTGCCGGACGATCTCCCAGTGCGTGTGACGCAACTGAGCCGCGTTACCGAACGAACACCAGTCGCGATACTGCCGCCCTCAGCACCTGCGAGATTCACTCAGGTCACTCAGCCTGGCCAGAAGACGAACCTCATGGACGCCCATCGTCAGTGGGCCAGTCGTCCGGCGGATGAGCGGTTCTGGAATCTGGAGGAACTGATCCAGCGAACCAGTGCCGGCCAGCGATCCAGCCGTGAGATCGTTGTGGATCCCAAGGAACTGAAAGTCGTCTCTGACGGCACGGATCTACAACTTGTCGGTGGCAGTCTGAACGGTCCAGCGAGATTCACGCACTGGAGTTTCGGCCAGCTCTCACGTCTTGCCGGTGCCCCTGCCGACTATCTGCGGACGCTCGACGGTGACCTTGCCTCTGAGTGCCTGAACCGGGGACTGCAGAAGCGAACGGAATCTGGCAAGGCGGGCAGTCATGTCCTGGTGCGAAATGCTGGGACCGCCAACCAAACAGTCGGTGCCATGCTGAGCAATGGTTACAGCCGAATCTGGAATCATGACGTGGTCAAGCGGCTGGTGTCCCTTGAGCAAAGCGGTTGGCGAGTCCCACCAGCACGACCCGCAAGCCATGACGATCCACGGTCAAGGCCAGCGACTCAAGCGGATGTGCTTCAGGATCAGGACAAGGCTGGCGGTCTCGCAGTCAGAGTGGGCGACATGATTGCTCCGGCAGGATTGTACGCCAGTGACAGAGACTGCTTTGTGTTCATGATTAACGAGAACAATCGGATTGACGCTGGCGGCGGGGATTCCGGTCTGGCTCGCGGCTTCTTCATGAGCAACAGCGAAGTCGGGGATTGTGCCTTCCGACTGACGACATTCCTCTACGACTATGTTTGTTCGAATCACATCCTGTGGGGAGCGAGCAATGTTCACGAGGTCCGGATCGTCCATCGGGGTCGGGCCAATGATCGCTGGGTCGGAGATCTGCGTCGAAGTCTGGATCAGTATTCTCAGACCAGTGCTGCGACAGAAACACGAGTCATCACGGCAGCGATGCGGCAGTCGTTCGGTGACACACGGGAAGAAGTCGTCCAGAAGCTGCACAAGATGGGCCTGACGACCGTCAAGAATGCCGAAGCGGCTCTCAAATGGGCGGAAGTGGACAGTGATCTGCGACGCAACGCTTTCAGTCCGCTGAGCGTGTGGGGCATCGTCTGTGGTCTGACCCGAGTCAGCCAGCAGTCAGCCTTCACCGACGAACGAGTGGCCATCGACCGAGCCGCCGGAAAACTCATGAGCATGGTCTGCTGACGACTGGCGTGATGCTGCTCCGACACACGTTTTCCCGAGTCTGATATTTGCCTCAGACGGCGAGAATCTGGCCCGTAGTTTTTCATCGGTCGCGATTTCACAACGATATCACTGGTGAGTGATGCGACCGATCTTCCAGCGGGATATCCGGCAGCGATATCCCGCAATTCCGATCCTTCACATGGAGTCACTGAATGTCACGAAAAGCACTGTTCATTGAGCATCGTCCGAGCGATTGGTCACAGCTTGTGGGGCACGACAAACTGAAGCGGTCGATCGCCGCGATGCGATTGCGTGGTTCTCTGGGTGGCCGTGCGTTCTGGATTTCCGGGGCGTCGGGTATCGGCAAGACGAGTTGTGCCGGACTGATTGCTGGCGAAGTATGCGACGCGGACAACTTTGTGGAAGTCGATGCCGGGGAACTCACACCCAAAGCGATCGACGATCTGGAACGAATGCTGCGTTGCCGGGCCATTGGCGAATTGAGTGGTCGGGCGGTGCTGGTCAACGAAGCCCATGGCCTCCGCAAAGACTCGGTCAGAAAGTTGCTGGTTGTGCTGGAACGAATCCCGGCACACGTGACCTGGGTATTTACCACAACATCTGAGGGACAGCAGGCTCTCTTCGATGGTGTTGACAGTCATCCGCTGCTCAGTCGCTGCATCAAATTTGAACTCAAGGTCGAGGACTGTGCGGCACAGATTGTCGAACGGGCTAAAGCGATTGCAGAAGCCGAAGGACTTGGCGGTGCGGATTTGGCGGAATACATGCTGCTGGCGAAGCGGTGCAAGTTCAACTTCCGCGACATGCTCACTGAGATCGAACGCGGTGAAATGTTCGTGGAACCGTCTCCACAATTCGTCACTGCCCGATTTGGCGGCGGACAGTCATACGACTCTGCTGCCATCGAACGAATGCTGATGCGATCGTAGTCTTTCTGGTCGAGTCCCGTGGCAAAGCCGTATCCGCCACGGGATTCATCCGGACAGATTGTGACTTCCATTTCTCCCCGTTGAAG
>JAYSPO010000918.1:0-1295 GCA_043722015.1 Candidatus Kuenenia sp.
GCCGAATGGGGTTCTTCGCAAGGATGTCTTTCGACGTGTCTTAATGGCTGGCATCACGCGCACCAGCCCCATCTGGTAAACGAGGAAGTCTGAGCAATCTATTCGGGCCGCGTCGGTCGTTCGTACCAATTTTATTAAAACTTCAGTGTTTTGTTTTGGAATATTAATGCGGCGTCTCTAACATGACGCACGCGAGATCTGTCAGTATTACTATCACTCTCAATTGGACTGGATCAACTCGCACATCGTTAGATGAAGTATGCGTGAAGTGTTTCGTTGATTAGGTCATTTCCCAAGTTTTCTCCGTGAGAACTGGATTCCAACAGTGCGACGTTTAATTCTGCGGTCATTTCAGAGTCCGGGTGACGTGGTCATGCTGACCGCCGCCGTCCGTGACCTCCATGCCGCCAATCCCGGGCAGTTTGAAACGGACGTTCGCACTTCCGCCGATGCCCTCTGGGAAAATAATCCTCATTTGACCCGTCTCAGCGAAGGAACTCCGGGTGTCGAGTTGCTCGACATGCACTATCCTCTCATCCACGAAAGTCATCGACCGTATCACTTCATCCATGCCTATCCGCAATACTTGGAACAACAACTCAATGTCCGGGTTCCGGTCACGCAGTTTCGCGGTGACATTCATCTCAGCCCCATCGAAAAGTCGTCGTCACCTCTGTACGGTCATCCACTCCCGGATCGATTCTGGATTATTGTCGCGGGCGGCAAATACGACTTCACGGCCAAGTGGTGGAACCCGGCCAGCTATCAAAAAGTCGTCGATCATTTCCAGGGCCGGATTCAATTCATCCAATGTGGCGAAGACGGGCACTGGCATCCGCGCCTGACTGGCGTCGTCGATCTCGTGGGTAAAACCGACACGCGGCAATTCGTGCGATTGATGCACCACGCAGATGGCGTCGTCAGTCCTGTAAGTTTCGCCATGCATCTTGCCGCGGGCGTCGAAACCAGATCCGGCCGCCCGAAGCATCGTCCCTGCGTCGTGATCGCCGGTGGTCGGGAACCGACGCAGTGGGAGGCGTATCCCCATCACCAGTATATAACAACAACAGGAATGCTTTCATGCTCGGACGGAGGTTGCTGGAAGTCGAGATGCCAACTCGTCGGTGACGGCGATCCGAAGGATCAGCACGATGTCTGCGAGCAGCCCGTCCAACTGACACCGGACCTTCGCATCGCGAGATGTCTCGACATGATCACGGCCGACGACGTGATCCGGCGAATCGAAATGTACCGCGAGGGAGAAACGCCACAAAAACTCGTTCACCAATCCTCTC
>JAYSPO010000919.1:0-1827 GCA_043722015.1 Candidatus Kuenenia sp.
CGTCTTCTCCGGGACCTACCTCCCATCCTCCCAGTTGCCGCAGCACACTTGTTCGAAACGCGCCGAATGCCCCGGAGACAATTCCCAGCACTCCCAGTCGACCGCGTGTCATGCGACTGATAAAGATCGTCTGTCGGTATTCATAGGCCTGCAGCCAGGCAGCCAGACTTGCCAGTGGATTCCATGCCAGGACCGTGGCCGAGACGGCTGCGACTTCAGGATCCTGCAATGGCTGCAGTAATTCAAAGATGGCGTTATCACTGAGTTTTGAATCGGCATCGAGCGTGATCACGATGTCCGCAGTTGCATAATGCAGCCCCAGATTCAGTGCCGACGATTTTCCACCCCGGCGATCTCGCCGAATCACGAGAATCTGCTCACGGCCTGCCGCGAACTGCTGAGCGGCGTTCGATTAACATGCCGCCACACTTTCTACGTCCAGTTCCGTTGAAAATGAACGATTTCGCCCGTCGCGTTTTGCGAAATAGAGACATTCATCAGCGGCTTCGATGATCTGATCTGGTCTGTCGATCTGATCGAGATCGTGAGCAACGCAGGCACCAATTGAGACCGTTGGCACAGGCCGTGGAATGGAGGTGCAGAATTGCAGTTTCGCCATTCCGCTGCGAACTCGATCGATCGTCCTGTCGATTTCGCCTGGTCGACAGCCGCCGCAGAGAATGGCAAACTCGTCACCGCCGAAGCGTGAGACCAGATCATAGGGACGGAATGTCGTTCTTAACGTCTGACCAATGGCTCTCAGCACGGCATCTCCCGCCGCCCATCCGGAAAGTCGGCACGCCGCTGCAGCAGGGACATACCAGAATCCTGTCGAGAGCAATCCTGGTCACGGATTCATCATTCCTCCACGCAGCAAGCTGTTCCTCTGACGCACCGTAAGTGAAACGCTGCAGATGCGGATCAAACTTCGGCGCAACCACACTCGTATGACTTTGTGCTGGTCTTGTCGCTTCCGAAGAATCGCCGCACTCCCCTGCCGGAATTGCTGCAGCCGCCGCGAACTGGTGTCCATCATCGACGCGATTTCTCCTTGGGGGCGGATAAACATTCGTGCGCATCCTCAGTTCACGTGGCTCAAAAGGATCGATCAGGATATCAGTGGCACCCGCTTCGATCGCGCGGCCCGCCAGATCGATCTGATCCTCAGCAACGATCATCAGGATCGGAAGAACTTCAGCCGACCTCAGCCCACGAATCCGCCGACACAACGCGCACCCATCGATGGATCCGGAATCCATGCGGATCAGGACGCAGGTAATCCCGGCGTTTGCTTCGATCTGATCCCATGCATCAGCGTCACTGCGACAGATCTCATACCGTGCCCCTGCTTCGGAAAATGTGTCTTTGATGGCACGCAGCGTCCGTGGATTCTCTTCAACAACCAGAATTGTTTTTGTGGTCACAGTATTCACCTGTTTCTCTAAGAGGACTCGAAAACCGAACCTTGCGAGGTTCGATGACGATGACAATGCAACTGGCAGCTCTGCTGCCACGAATGGCTAAAAGAGATTCCCAAAATGTGGTAGTTGTGCGACGGATCACACTGAGAGCTTCCTGTCGCTCGAAAACTCACCCAGCGGCTTCACTCGGATTGGCAGTAACCGCACATGCGAACGATAGAAGACTTCAATGTTTTCCGGTGGACGACGATGCTCTGCTGCGATTGAAATTACTTCGCAGGGCACAAGTTCGTCAAACGGTTCGATCCTGAGGCGGATCGTATCGCCGACCTTATAAGCATTAGTGCAGAAGTTTTTTAGTTTAACGGCGAGCCGTAGGCGTAGGCGAATCCAGCGTGCTTCCGCC
>JAYSPO010000920.1:0-4766 GCA_043722015.1 Candidatus Kuenenia sp.
GTTCCGGCTGGTGTCTGAAAATGGCCGGACCGGCGCTGCGCCTGGTCCGGCCTACAGACTCTCAATCAGCCGACGGACAGGAATGTCCATCGTACGGTCGAATCGTTTGTCAGCATCGCACTCCGTCAGCCTACCACATTTGTCGGGCGTTGGGCGATGGTGTCGCGCACGTAACGAATGTTTACGACTGCAGGATCGGCAGAACCGGCATGAGTTGCTGTGGATGGTATTCAGCGGCCTGATCGATGTAATCGTAAAACACGTTTCGCTGCCGGGGAATGTAACCAACGTTCTCAATACAACGGCGAATCCCGTCCACCGTCAGGTGGTGCACGGTCCCAGCCTGAGACACCACGTTCTCTTCGATCATCAGACTCCCCATGTCATTCGCGCCAAAGAGCAGAGCCATCTGGCCGACTTTTTCGCCCTGCGTCACCCACGACGACTGGATATTGGGAACGTTGTCCAGATACAGCCGACTGACGGCCTGCGTCTTGAGGTATTCAAACGCTCCGGCTGGCGGAATGTGGGCCATGTCGGTGTGGTCGGGCTGAAACGTCCAGCAGATGAACGCGGTGAAACCACGGGTTTCGTCCTGCAACTGCCGAACTCGTTCCAGATGCTCGATGCGCTCGGCAAGCGTTTCGATATGACCGAACATCATCGTCGCCGTTGACCGTCCGCCCAGTTCATGCCAGACACGCATGACGTTGAGCCAGTCGTCGGTCAGTACTTTGCCGCGCGTGATCTCTTTGCGGACTCGATCGACAAGGATCTCACCGCCACCGCCCGGCAGACTTCCCAGGCCAGCAGCCTTCAGTCGTTCGAGCACAGTCTTCAGCGGCAGTTTGCTGATCTTCGTGAAGTGATGAATCTCAGGCGGACTGAATCCATGAATATTGATCTGCGGAAAATGTGTTCGCAGTGTCCGCAGCGTCTCTTCGTACCATTCGAGCGGCAGCCTGGGATGCAGTCCACCTTGCAGCAGAATCTGGTCGCCGCCAAGTTCCACAGTTTCTTCAATCTTCTTCAGCAGCGTTTCGATCGGCAGGACGTAAACTTCCGCATGATCGGGCGGACGGTAGAACGCACAGAAGTCACAGACTGCGGTGCACGCATTCGTGTAATTGATGTTGCGATCGATGTTGTAGGTGCGAAACGGTTCAGGATGCAGACGCATCGTGACGGCGTTTGCGGCAGCTCCGATGCCAGCCAAATCGTGTGACTGCAGGAGCGCAAGACCTTCTTCGGGAGTCAGTCGGTCACCGGCCACGGCTTTATCAAGCAGTGACGAAATCTCGGAACACAATATCGACATCAGGTTTCACCAGGTTGTGTTGAGCGGCCAGTTCGCAGAACAATTTTAGTCCACTGCGTTCGGCGGACGTCATGCGATAGTGCAGGTTTTTCGTGAGATAGTTGTAGGCGACGGATTGCGTCAGGCCCAGTCGAGGAGCTTCTTCCGCAGCGATTTCCGCGATCCGTTCAAGTCCCAGATCACGCGCTTGTGACAGGATGTCGTCGATTCCATCAGTATTGGCTTCCTGTCGAGCCACCCACATCGCAAACACGAAGGGCAGACCAGTCCAGTCATACCAGACCTTTCCAAGGTCCATGACTTCCACGAACGATTCGTCCGGATCATGCATTGCGCGGTCACCGATGAGCAGCACGGCATCTGCCGTACTGTCCCGCGTTGTCGATTCCATTTTCAGCGGTTCAGTCTTCGGAATCACGCCGTAGCGATCGGCCAGGATGACTTTCGTCAATGCCGCACTCGTGCGAGACCCTTCGTCCAGGGCCAGCCTGCGAATGTTGCCAGGATGAACGCGACAGTAAAGTTTGACGCTGAGCACTTCGCCACGGGCTGCGACACAGGCATCAGAAACCACTTCATAACCCGGACGACGAAAGTATTCCACCGACGGGATCAGGGCCACGTCCAGACGTCCGGCAAACAACGAATCTGCCAGGCGACTTGGATAGTCCAACACCAGATTCGCTGAAGGCAGCAAGTCCTCAAGTCCCTCAATGAGTGGACGTGAGTTCAGATAGCTGACCGCACCGATCTGGAGTTGTTGTGTCAAAGAATTGTGTCGCAGCGTTGTCATAGTTTGAAACACAGGAAAAAACGGGCGTTCGTTCCCAACAATTGCCCGATGGATCACAGTATAAGGGCGTTGCGAGTCAGCTCAACTGTTGGATTGAATATCGTTTCGATCAGTCCCATTGTTCGTTTCATATTTTTGCCACCTGGAAACCGTATTCCACCGCAATTGTTAACGGCGGAACTGAATTTGCCCCTAAGGATTGCCCATGACCCAACGCCCGGATCTGAACATTGCCCTGATCGGCTGCGGCACAGTAGGGACAGGAGTGGTGAAAATCCTGCAGTCATCCACTGAATCACTGCGGCAGCGGACGGGGCGTTTCATTCAACTTCGTCACGTGGTGGTAAAACATGTGGCGAAGCAGCGGGAGGTCGATTTTGGCAGTATCCCCGTGTCGAACGACATTCGCACAGTGACTGACGACCCGGAAGTTCACCTCGCTGTTTATGTTGTCGGTGGGACGAGTCCGTCGCGTGAGGATGTCACGCGACTGCTGAAGTCCGGCAAAGATGTGGTCACAGCCAACAAGGCATTGCTGTATGCACACGGCGCAGAGCTTTTTGAGTTGGCGGGAAAAATGAATCGCACGATTTGTTTTGAAGCGGCAGTCGCGGGCGGGATTCCGATCATTTCTGCGGTGAACACTGCGCTGACCGCCAATCGGATTGTGTCCATTGAAGCGATCCTGAATGGGACCAGCAATTTTATTCTGACGCGCATGCTCGATCGTCGGGAAACGTATGATGCTGTGCTGGCGGAAGCTCAGGCGCGAGGCTACGCGGAAGCCGATCCGGCGATGGATGTGGATGGCACCGATGCGGCGCAGAAGTTATCGATCCTGACGCAACTGGCCTATGGCACGCGTGTGCCTCTGGAAGACATTGTGCGCCAGGGTATTCAGCAGATCGAATTGCTGGATCTGCTGGTGGCGGCGGAATTGGGATACCGCGTGAAGCTCCTGGCGACTTCACGACTGGCGAAGGCGCGCCTTGAAGTTTCCGTGCAGCCAACTTTGGTCCGTGCGAATCGTGCGATCGGGATGACCAGCGGAGCGGACAACATCGTGTCGATTGAAGGTGATGCCGTGGGCGTGCTGCGATTCTCCGGCGCAGGTGCCGGTCAGATGCCGACGGCGTCCGCCGTGATGGCTGACGTCATCGATTATGCCACCGGCCGTGCGGCGATTACGTTTCAATCCATCCTGCGCATGCAGGGCCAGGCATCGATTCAGCTTCAGCCCCAGGAAGAACTCAGCCGCCGCTACTATCTGCGTTTCACTGTTGCGGACCAACCGCATGTGCTGGCCGACATCGCTGACATTCTGGGACGGAATGAAATCAGTATCAGCAGTGTGCGTCAGGATGAAACAGACGATATCGATGACGAATCCGGCGTCGCACGCCTGGTGATCATGACGCATCGGACCACCGAAGGCCGACTAAGAAACGCCGACCGCGAAATCGCCGAATTGTCTTCCATTCGCGGCGATCGCATTCGCATGCCCGTTGCGGATTAAACGCACGAACACATCCGGCAGAAAAATGAATCGCAGAAAGAACTCAAGTCGTGGCTGTCTTTTTCTGCCAGACCTGACTTCTGCAATAAGACGTCTGAAAAACTTCGCGGGGGGGAACGAGAAATCAATTGTTAGTAGCACGGATGAGTCACTGTGCGTTTATCTGTGAAATCCGCGGAATCCGTGGTTAAGATCTCCTTCACTCCCGTCCCTGGGTTGCGGGAAAACCCCGCGCTGGGTTATCACGGTGATGTGGTCTGGTACTACAATTCCCACAGATCCAGGTGGTGGGGGTGCGTTGGGAAAGGTTCAGCATCTCTATTCCCACGACTTGATTGTGCTCATTGAAATCCTGCACGACGCCTGGCGATACTTCCTGCGATCGGAGTATATCCTTTGTCTACTCCAGTATGAGAGAGGTCGTGTCATTTCAAACAACTCAGAAGAGCTCAGTCATTCGAAGTTCCTGACGACTGTCGCGCTTTTTGAAGGCGGGCTGTTGGCGGCTGCGTTTCTGGGCGGCTGGCTTCTGGATTGTCCGCCCACAGCGAAGCTCACCTGGTCATTCGAAGATTTCGGGCTGGGACTGTTGGCGACAGTGCCGATGCTGGTCGTGCTGGCGATCTGCGCCCTGTCGAGTTCCGAAGCGATGAAGAAGATCCGGGCCTTTCAGAGAGACACGGTCGGTCATCTGCTGGACGAATGCCGCTGGTACGATATTGTGTTGCTCGCTCTGCTGGCTGGCGTCTGCGAAGAAGTGCTGTTTCGTGGATTTCTGTTCTTGTGGCTGGTGCGATTCAATTCCGTCATTGCCGTGCTGATTTCCAATCTGGCCTTCGGAGCGGCCCATGCGGCCACGCCACTGTATGGCATTCTGGCGGCGTTTCTGGGGCTGTATCTGACAGCTCTGATCGCCGTTGATCCCACTCCGAACCTGCTGATCCCGATCACCGCACACACGGTCTACGACATCGCGGCGTTTGCCCTTGTACTCCGCGATTATCGACAACAGAAGCGCTAGCCTGCATTGCGCACAGAATCGTAGGCCGGACCGAGCAAACCCAATGATTGCCGGAGCGGCGCCCGCCAATTCATCCTGGATCCAGGTGACAGGGTGTGATGACCAGAAATCCGGGTTT
>JAYSPO010000921.1:0-2891 GCA_043722015.1 Candidatus Kuenenia sp.
GGCTGGGGAATGAACAGCATCAATCCATGTGCAATGACGAATGCAGCTTCTCGATCTGAAATCGGGCTTAGCCGTTGCTCATTTCACCTGGAGGATAAACGACAGGGCGGTTTTACGCTGCTGGAGTTGTTGATTGCCATCGGACTCACATCGATCCTGATGGTGGCTTTGTTTTCAGCAATGGATATCTACTTCAAGCTGCAGCTCGACAGCCACGAAGAAATCACGCGACTACAGATTTCCCGCACCCTGCTACGGCAGATGACGCGGGACATTCAGTCGGTCGTGTTTGTAAAAAAGCAGACGGTGGACGACGACAAAGATTCTCCCAAGTCAGTGGCCGGAGGTGCAAATAAAAATGGTGCCTCAACTTCGCCTGATGCAGGCAGCACGGCTTCAGCCACGCAGCCTGCTAACAACGACACAACGGCGGCAATGCTGACTTACACCAGTGGACTTGTCGGTTCGGCAAACGACTTGTTGTTGTACGTCAGCCGTCCTGACAGCAAGCTATCCTATGTGGATGCTCAAAGTCTGACGTCCACGGATGAACGCACTGGAGATCTGATGATCGTCAGGTATTTTGTGGCAGATACAAGTGCTGGCGGTTTGTCGGGGGCGATTGGGAAGCGTCTTGCGGGAACGAAAACCGGGGCTATAGGCCTGGTTCGCATTACGGGAGACTTGTTCGGCATGAGTAGCGCCGTGCAGTCGGGCAAAGAAGAGGAATTCACGTCGGTGGATTCGATTGAAGCCGCAGAAGTTTCGCATCTTGAATTCCGGTATTACGATGGTGCGGACTGGCAGGAAACATGGGACAGCACAGCTCAGAACGGTTTGCCTGTGGCGATCGAGATCATCATGACGCTTCGAAATCCGGATGCTGGCGGTGATCAATTTTCCAAGGCAACGCCGGATCCGTATGCACTAGGTGAAACACAGCATCGGATGATTGTTGCTCTGCCGCTGGCCGAGCCGTTTGTGGCGGAGACGGCACTATGACGTTTCACCGGAAACTCTCACGTCGCAACATCGGAATAGTCCGCTCTGCCAGACAACAGCGACGCGGATATGTGCTGCTGGTGGTCACGATTGTGGTGATTCTGTTGTCGCTGGCGGCTTGGTCGTACATGAACAAAATGGTGCTTGAGCAGGAAGCAACCATGATGTACGGTCGCGACGTGGAAGCTCGCATGGCGGCTGAATCCGCAATTGAATACACCGCCATTCAGATCGGACTGTTGCAGACACAACAGAGCCAGGACGTTTTTCACAACCCAGGATTGTTTCGTGGTCAAGTGTTATCAGAAGTTGACAACGCGCGCGGACAATGTCGATTTACAATCCTGGTCCCCAACGAATTGTCTTCAGACAAAGGCAGTTCTGTACGATTTGGTCTGGCGCGTGAAACAGCAAAATTCAATATCAATCGCCTGACCGAGTTTGAAGGCGACGACGACGATACGACGACTCCGTACGATGCGATTTCATTTGTGCCCGGGATGACCGAGGAGATCGTCAATGCCATCCTGGACTGGATCGACAGTGATGAGGAACGCAGAGTTGGCGGAGCGGAATCAGCCGACTATGAGGGACTGGCCGTACCCTATTCGGCTCGCAACGCCCCGCTGGAATCTGTCGATGAACTGCTTCAGATTCAGGGCATTACACCGGCTTTGTTTTACGGCGAAGATGCAAATCGTAACGGAATGCTGGATTCCAATGAGGATGATGGAAACGAGTCACAGCCAGACGATAATGCGGACGGGATTCTGGACGCCGGCTGGCGGGAATACTTCACAGCATCCAGCAAGGAGCGAAACACGACGGCCGAAGGCGACAAGAAGATCAACATCAACGGCACAATTCTGACGGAATTGTTCGATGAGATTGAAGAAGCCTTTGACACTGAAACTGCGACATTCATCATCGCCTATCGGCTGAAGGGCAATGTAAACGCCGACCCGGCGACCGTAGAAAGCTTTACGGTCGATCAGAAGGAACTGGCTCAGGCAATTGCTAACAACCTGGCAACTGGGGACACCTCAATCACCCGCGCGGGCATGGATCTAACTCAGGTGCCGGAATGCTCATTCCGTTCGATTTACGACGTCATTGACGCGCAGGTCGAAGTCGACATCAATGACGCACCGCAGACTCTGGTCAGCCCGTGGACTTCCGCAAATCTGCTCGACAAAATGCCGGAGTTCGAAGAAAGCTTTACGCATGTGGACGATGCGTTTATCGATGGACGAATTAACATCAATATTGCGCGCCGTGAAGTGTTGCTGGCGATTCCCGACATGACCGAGACGATCGCCGACACGATTGTCGATGAACGTCCTGCGATCGAATCCAGCGGAGCGGCTTCCGAAGCAATGTCCATTCGAGCATCACCGACATGGCTGTTGGGTGAAGGTTTCGTCGATCTCAACACGTTTCGACGTCTGGGGCCATGGCTCACAACCGGCGGTGATATTTTCAGCTTTCAGACACTTGGCCATTTTGACCAGGGAGGTCCGACCACACGCCTTGAAGCCATGATCGATGCAACTCAAAATCCACCGCGCGTGATCTTTCAACGCGATCTCACATCACTTGGTCGCGGCTTTCATCCCGGCCTGTTGAGCAGCAAATAGTGACTTGTCAAGGCTTAGTTTTGGGATGGCCCGCTTAGTTGTTGGGAATCTGGACTTCAATTAAGGGCAAGAATGCCAGTTGCGTTCCATCATTAGACTTCCCGTGGAGGTAAATCCGATCGCACCATCCTGGAATCCGACGGCCCGGCAGGCGGTGTTGTTTTCTAGCCACGAAAAGGCACAAAAGACACAAAGAATCGCTCATTTCATGGATCGTGTTTTGCTTTCTTTGTGCTTTTTGTGTTGTTTCGT
>JAYSPO010000922.1:0-1715 GCA_043722015.1 Candidatus Kuenenia sp.
CGCCAGTTCGGCGGCTGTGACGTCGGGCCTCGGATGCTGGTCAGCGGTCAGTTTCCCGGCGGTCACCACTTCGTCAGCGAAATCACCGCGTGACAAAGCGGCACCGAACAAATGCTGGCTGCGTGCTGCAAACGCATCCTGAGTTTCCCGTGAAATATGGAATTCCGTTGCTAACTCTTCTGCCTGCTCACCCATGTGGCGATTGTTGAAACTATCGACCAGCCCGTCGCGCTGCATGGAATCGACAGCCATTGCAGCATCCGGCTGCTGTCCTTTTGCCGGTCGTGCCATCAGCAATGACGACTGCGACATCGATTCCGTTCCGCCGACAAGCACGGCTTTCGCCTCACCCGCCCGAATCGCACTGACGGCCATCAACGCGGACTGCATCCCGGAGCCGCACATCATGTTGACAGTCGCTGCAGGTGTCTCGACCGGCAGACCTAGCTTAATCGCGACCTGACGAGCGACATTCATGCCATGACCGGCGGCCAGCACGTTGCCGAGAATCACCTGACCGATCAGCGTGCAATCAATGCCTGCCAACGCCGCGTTGCCCGCGACCACAGCCAGCTCTACAGGTGATAACTCGGCCAGGGCTCCGCGAAATCGACCAAACGGGGTGCGCTTTGCTGCGACGATGACAATATGTTTCATACGATGATCTCCAAGCACCTAAACCACTGGTGTAGAACATTTTTTTGTTTAACGGCGAGCCGCAGGCGCACTCTGGCAAGAATCGCCTACGAATATGGCTCGCCGTTAAACCCGGATTATTCACCGACATTGTAGGCCGGACCAAACAAACGCGATGAACGCCGGAACTGCATTCGCTAACCAATCCTGCGATCACCAACAGTCAGTCAAATGCGAAAAATCACGTTTGTGTAGTTCCGGCAAGGGCTTACGCGAATTTGGTCCGGCCTACGTAAATAATCCGGGTTAAACGATTTATGCCAACATAATTCTGACCATGCACTTACTGGTACTTAGCTGCCTCCGTGCGAATCGTCATTTGAACGACTGACCGAATGATCGGAGTAAATTCCATGCGGTCAACGACATCTCGCTGCACATCAATGCCCGGCGCGACCTCAATCAGTTCCAGCCCCTCCGGCTGCAGGCGAAACACAGCGCGTTCGGTCACGCAGAGAATATCCTGCCCGGCATCACGAGCCACCGGACCGCTGAAAGAAACCTGTTCGACCTGCTGTACAAATTTCGCAATGCGCCCTTCGTGGACAATCCGCAGCCTGCCGCCTTCATACGCGACCTCCAGTCCGTCGGTTGTCAGGGTTCCGCAAAACACGAGGCGTCGTGCGTTTTGAGAAATATTGACGAACCCGCCGACACCTGCAAAGCGCGTCCCGAAACGCGACACGTTGACGTTGCCGTGTTGATCCACCTGCGCTGCCCCGAGTGCGGCAAAGTCAAGTCCGCCGCCATCATAGAAATCGAACTGGGACGGCTGATCGATGATGGCTTCGGGATAACTGGACGCTCCGAAGCTCAGCCCGCCCGCAGGGATTCCACCGATCGGGCCGCTCTCCAGTGTCAGCGTCACTTCCGACAACAGGCCTCGTTCAGCAGCGACCATCGCGATTCCTTCCGGCAGCCCGATCCCCAGGTTCGCGATCGCCCCCGGTCGCAGTTCATCACATGCCCGCATGGCGATGATTCGTCGTGCATCGATCGGAGCGTGCGTCCTGCCAATC
>JAYSPO010000923.1:0-1592 GCA_043722015.1 Candidatus Kuenenia sp.
GGCCTGGTCGAACAAGGCAAGGGCCTGCGAGAGCAGGTGAATCAGACCGAAGAACAACAAAAGGAAATCGAAGAGCAACTGCGACTGGAACAGATTCGCATTCCGAACATGACGCATCCGGATGCTCCGATTGGCGGCGAGGAAGATGCGCACGAGTTCCGCGTCTGGGGAACGAAGCCATCGTTCGGCTTCAAGGCGAAAGATCATGTTGAGATCGCTGCCCATCTGGATCTGATTGATTTCGAAGCCGGAGCCCGCGTTGCCGGTTCAGGATTTTACTTCCTGAAAAACGATGCCGTGATGCTCGAAATGGCGCTTGTGCAGTATGCGTTGCTGAAACTTCGTGCTGAAGGCTTTACGCTGTTCACGACGCCGGATCTGGCACGCGATTCTGTTCTGGAAGGCATTGGATTCAATCCGCGCGGGAATGAAACTCAGATCTATTCGGTTGCCAACAGCGATTTGAGTCTTGTGGCCACGGCTGAAATCACTCTGGGTGGAATTCAGAAGGATCAGACCCTCGACATCGCTTCGTTGCCTCTGAAGTATGCTGGTCTCTCACACTGTTTTCGTACCGAAGCCGGTGCGGCTGGTCGTGCAGGACGAGGCATCTATCGCGTGCATCAGTTTACAAAGGTCGAGATGTTTGGCTACACGGGTCCGGATCTGAAAGATTCCGACACGCTGCACAAAGACATTCTGCGGATCGAAGAGGAAGTCTTTCAGGGACTTGGGATTCCTTATCGTGTGATCGACACGGCTTCGGGTGACCTCGGCGGTCCGGCATATCGCAAATTCGACATCGAAGCCTGGATGCCCGGTCGCGGCGACGCAGGCGAATACGGCGAAGTCACCAGTGCCTCCAACTGCACAGACTATCAGGCGCGACGGCTGAATATTCGCTGCAAGAGCCCCGACAAGAAAGGGACGCAGTTTGTTCAGACCCTGAACGGCACCGCGATTTCCTGTGCTCGAGCGATCATCGCGGTACTGGAAAACTATCAACAGGCCGATGGCAGCGTCGTGGTTCCCGAAGTGCTGCGTCCGTGGGTGGGCAAGGATGTAATAAAGTAGCCATCACGCTCCGCGTGATGAGCCTTTGTGGCAAGACGTCATGCTCCGAAAACAGGTCGCCTTACCATCCTGCATCGCGTTGGGTCGTAGAAATATTGGACGCGGATCCATTCGTCAGGTGGCCTCCTTTGAGAGCTCGTCTCGGCGGAGCGAGACGGCGACATTGGACGAACCTGAATTACAGTTGTCACCATGAACCAATCGTTGCCACTTCGCCGACTTCTGGCTATCGAATCCTCCTGCGATGAAACTGCAGCCGCAGTCGTGCGCGAAGACGGGAAGGTTCTCTCCAGCATCATTGCATCGCAGCATGAACTGCATATCGAATGGGGCGGTGTCGTTCCGGAAATCGCGTCTCGTGCGCATGTGCGTCGCATTCTGCCTGTGATCAAGGCAGCACTGCGAGACGCGGATTGCACGCCGCAGGATTTGCACGCGGTGGCGGTGACCACGGAACCGGGACTGGTCGGATCGTTGCTGGTGGGCCTCACGGCCGCGAAGACAATGGCCATGAGTCT
>JAYSPO010000924.1:0-6990 GCA_043722015.1 Candidatus Kuenenia sp.
TCGACACAGAATCTGTGTCGAAGGACACGACCGAACCATTGACCCACAGCAGAGCGCGGTCATCCACATTGGCGAACGAGAACTCATACTCTCCATCTCCAGATTCACCGGATTCTGCCGTCGCGACAACATCGCCTTCCGAGTATGCACCGTTGGCATCGCGATCGCGGCGGACGATTTCGATTTTGCCCGACGCAGGATGAAACCTTGCCTGCACAGCACGCACGCCTTCGGTCAGCTCAAGAAAAATGACAGATTCCAGAGACGAATTCTGAATCTCAAGCGTCGCATCCAGAGTCAAGTCGTTGACCCAGTACAGATCGCCATCATCCAGAGGATCATTACGCATGCCACGGAAGTCGACAGAATTGAAGCCGCAGAAATCGGTAACGAGCATTGGTTCCAACGCACGCGGAGATAATGGTGCTTCTTTTGTCACGTGGTCCCATTGCGCGGAGCCAGGCACCAAATGACGATATCGCAGCCACTGAAGTTCATCGCTTGGATTTGTCAGACTATAAGATCTCTCGGCCGGGTCAGATTTCCAGCCGCCCTCGCGGAGTGGCCAGCCACCCATCGTCTTGTCAGACGACGAATAGACCGACGGCACCCAACGTTCTTCCGTGCCACTGTCCAGCAGCAGTTGCGGTGCGTGAGCGTCATCGTGTACCAGCAGCTGAATGTCCTGCTGAGTTGCGGGGTCTGCTTTGCGACGAATGGTTGCTTCCTGTTCACCTTCCGCTTTGACGTAAACGTCTCCCTGTCGAAACTGAATTGTCTCAGACGGCAATCCCACCAACCGCTTGATGTAATTGACGTATGGTTCTTCAGGGTTCTTGAAAACCACAACATCAAATCGTTTGAATTCACTCACCTGTTTGTTGACGACGATGCGATCCCCGTTGAACACAGGATCGTTCTCGACTGCGTTGGGAAAGCGGCAGTTGGGACACGTCGAGCCCAGGATGCGACCTGCAGGATTGATGATTCCAGAATCCTGATAAACTTCCTGACTTGCCCCGATCGTGTACGGCATGTTGCATCCCGAACACGTGACTTCTTTGTGCCGACCGTACAGCGTCGGTGCCATCGATCCTGTGGGAATCACAAAAGCTTCGGCTTCAAAGGTCTTGAACACGAACGCCAGAATGAAGGCAATCGCCACCGCTTCGATGGTTTCACGCATGCCTTCCTGTCGCTTGGGTTTCGCTTTGCCAGCGACGGCGGTTTCAGGATTTTTTTTAGCTCGGCGGATATTCATAAGTCGTCATTTTTCAAGAAACACCCCACCCGGCATGGGGACCGTCGTGTTCATCGTTTAACAGCCAGCCGCAGGCGTCGTTGACAAGTTTCGCCTGCGCCTGCGGCTCGCCGTTAAACGAATTTTTCTGACTCTGCCAACCAGAGTTTTGTCAAAGCAAGGATTGCGGGCTGGGTGGCCGGGGCTGGACTGAGCGGAGCGAAGGAAGCCCCGGGGTTTCGGGCTATCGCCCTCCAACCCCGGCCACCCAACGATTAAGATTTGACAAAGCACTAGAGATGTGATTCGCTGGGAAACACCAAGCCTTACTTTCCAGCTACCGAATATAACGTATTCTCGACCATTCGGGAACTCGGATCAATCGCTGAGCCCCGCCGAACTCAAGGACCGCCGGTCGCGAAGGCAAATGTACCAGAAAAGGACGTCCGACGAGCAATCGATGCGGCACGCACGGGTCGGGCCAATTCCGACTGTCGGATGACACTGGACTGTTGTCACCCTGCACAAAGTAACAGTCTGAAGGCACCGTGAATTCTGACTCCACCGCATTACGGCGACGTCCGGGAGTATAAAAAACATCACGAAACATTTCCAGGTCTTCGATTCGCACACTGCCGCCCTTCACACCCAGCGCCCAGCGTCGCTGCTGTTCCACTTTGATCGCGATCTGAGCAGCTTTCTCGGCATCCAACTTCTGTCCCGGCCCTGCGGCCATCGTGGCTTCCAATGCGTCCGCTGAAGAATCAACATCGTGAATTTCGAAAGCGTCAAAGCAGGTTTGTCCGTTGATCGCGACAATCACCTGCTGATCAAAATTCGACACTTCCAGCAACAATTGACCGCTGTCTGCATTACTCTGAGACTCCGCTGCTTCGTCCGGCACAAATCGTCCTGAGCGGACCACCGTGCGTTCATCAACATCAATGAGTTCCACGTGCGTCGTCTTTGGATTAATCGCGACACTGAAGATTTGATTACCCACAGGGATTTGTGCCTGAATTGTGTCCGGCTGCGATGTCCAGGCAATTCTGCTGCGCAGCATCAAATCGCTGACGACGTATTCCGGAGACTCGACCATGGCGTTGTAGCCGTAACGATCGGTGACCGGCGACAAATGAGACAACGCCGCCAGGCGATAGATGGACGACTTGAAAGATGCACTGGTCGCCTGCCGGATTAAGTCCTTCTGCAGGTCATCGGGCATGACGCCTTCGCAGCGAAGCACTCGGCGCTCATCATCAAAATCCAGCCGACTGCTCCAGGTAATCGGCATGGAGTCGTAACGCTGCTTCAACGCCGCCCAGTCCGCAAGGGACTCATCGTCCATCAGTGGCGTTTCCGCCAAATGATGACCTCCGAACCATCGCCAGTTGCGAAAACGGAGCCATTGTGTTTCCGTGTCCTGAACCGTCGATGCCTCCTGAGCAGGCACTGAATCCCTGGCCGGCGCTGCGGTCACCAGTAGACCGTCGTCAGATGACCATCCTTCGTCCAGTTCCCACGGCAGCAGCCAGTCCTCGTCATCCGCCAGATAGTGCATGTTGCACACGGGAATCCGCATGGCCAACTGTTGCTGAAAATCCTTGCGAGCAATCTGACCGTTAATGAAAACGTCGCCGTTGATAATCTGAATCCGGTCACCTGGCAACCCGGCAACGCGCTTCACATACGCTTCGCCCGGCGATGCCGGATTTCGAAAAACGATGACTTCCCAGCGCCGAGGCTTGCGAAAATCGTACACATGTTTCTGCACGAGCAACTGATCGCCATGACTGTTCGGCACGCCCGAAACATCGATATTAATCTGACCGCAATTCGGACAGGTCGCATATCGACGCAAACCTTCGGGCTCCGTGATCATCGGCGAATTTGAATTGACTGAATCATCAAAGGCGACGCCGAACGCGAAGTCGTACCGACAGGACGGACACGCGATTCGACGATGAAATCCCAGCAGCCCCGGTGCCATCGAACCCGTCGAAATGAGATACCCTTCGAGGATAAAGGTCCGCAAAAGGATTACCGCAATCACGAAACCAATCGCCAGATCGATGGCACTTCGCAACCAACGCAGGTCAAATGAGTCGTCGTGGAGATTACGGCGTGGCATAATGCATCGCTCAGCCGTCGGGCGACCGAGATTTTGAAAGTCCAGTTTTCCGCGTCAATTCGCGGTGTTGTAGGTTGCGAACGATAGCGAATCGCCGCATTCCCGGAAATTCGCATTTTTTCAAGTGGCCCATGCGGAGGTTTTTGGCTTGCAGCATTGTTCAGGGCAAGTTGCGATTGCTGAGAATTGCGTTCACCCACAACGCGGCGATGTGATGGAGCCATGGGCTGATTGGCTGCAGCCGGAAGCCGGATCCCGCTGCGATTCGGCCCCTTCCGGCCCTGTGCCGGCAGAGCCCCGGCTTGACAACTACCACAGGCCCCCACGCGGAAGTCGGCCCCGGCGGGCTTTACGCCGGTAGAGCCCTGGTTTGACAACTTGGCCGGGAGAGAATTCAAACCCTTGATCCCCAGGCGTGTTGACGAGTCGTCACATCAGACACGGCCCCAGTTGATGCGACCAATCGCCCGGAGCCCCCAGTGCTGATCTGGTGTCACTTCGAATCCCCGGCAAATGACACCTTTCCAGAGAGAAGTCTGTCGCTGGACTCAAAATCACCAGGATTCCGGGAAGATTTCTGGCAAACGGCCCGTTTCTACAGGAAGCGCGACCACGTTGAGTACGCGCAAATTGAATCAACTTTGGACTGCCACGGGGCCTGTCGCCTTAATTCTCCTTAACCACAAACCGGACTGGTCATATCGTGAACTCGCTCATACCAGACCGAACATGCCTCGCCTGCTTTCTCGCCGGCCTGTGTCCGTCAGCATCCGATGCCCACGAGACACGAACCCGGAAAACCTGCCTGAATTCTGCCTTGAAACGATTGGAAACCCAGCGACCTGTTTGGCTATCATGTCCCAGCTATGTCATGCTCGTGCTTCCGTCCGGCGTTCGTTGGAGCAGTGCAGACGCTTGTCAATTCCAGGGTGGCCCGCTCATGACAACTGAGTTCCTGACAGATTCGTTTGAAATTAGTCACCTTGAAGATCACGAGCTCCTGAATATCGTTCGATCAAGAAATCAGAGCTACCAGGAGGCAGCTGAAGTTCTGACTGAGCGACTCGGCGGATTCCTCGTGTCGGTGATCTGTGCCATCGCGCGAATGCAGCCGGATGATTTGGCAGACCTGACGCAGCAAGTCTGGATTCGGGCGTTCTCCGCTGGTGATGAATCATTCGACTCCGCAGCGGAATTTCGTGCATGGCTGAAATCGGTCGCGCGCACGCGCGCGATTGACCTGCTGCGACGTCGGCCCCATACATCGATTCCCGAGGAACATGACCCCGGATCAAAGCCCCATCGTGAAAACCCTCAGGTTGCAGCCCTCGAACTTTGCATGAAGGAACTCGAGACGGCAAAGCCCGAATTTGCAATCGTCGTGTGTGGGATCTGCGGCGGCAAATCAGGGCAACAGTTGAGTGCCGAACTTGGGATCAGCCAAAACACGGTTTACTCCAGATTTGATCGTTCCAAAATGATGCTCAAAGAGTGTGTGGAACGGAGACTGGCATGAGTCTCGAAATACTTTCGATTCCCACGGATCGTTTGCGCCTTGTGCCATGGCTCGAACAGAATCTGACCGGTTTCCAGCTGGGGCAACTCGTGGCGGAGTTATCCGTTGTTCATGTGGCAACGGTGGAACTCACGCTGCAGGAAATCTGCGGCAGCGAACTGCATGATGTCATGGAATCAGGACTCTCTGTTCTTTCCGACGCTCAGATCAGCCGACTGCTCACGAACCCCACGTCCCTGCTGGATTTGCAGGAACATGCGTTTGTCTGCGGTTCCCCTTATTGGGGACAACTTGCCAGTGACGGTCCTGCCGGGCGAATGGCGACCGCGTTAAAGCCCGGTGTGCTGAATGGGATTTTTCAATTGCAAAGTAAGACTCTTGCCGGGGGATTTGCGATTACAACCCCGGAAATCTCATTTGCGATTCCTGCGTCGATCCCTGCGCCGCCGATTGATGCAAACTTACCCCGTACCAAAGACGTCCATTCGATGTGGCGACCAAAGTTCTACGGGGGCATCCTTGCATTCGCTTGCACAGCGGCGTTGTTGTTTATGGTCTTTCGAAACCCAAATGGCGGGCAGTCTTCCGGCTGGGGATTTGATCGGGCCGAAGCGTTGTCAGTTCACATGTCAGCCCCGGATTTTTTTGAACACCTTTCCGGGGCTGGAAACGAATGGTTCAAAAAGCGTCCAGCATCCGCTGTAGAACTTGAGCAACGTCTGGCCGAATTCAGTCACGGTTGCCGGACGCTGATCGATGCACCGCTGACTCAGCTTGATGAGACCTCTCGCTCATGGCTCAGGAACAAATGTATAAACTGGAAAACCTCAATTGATCAAAATCTCTCCAGCCTAAAAACGTCACCCGAAAAATTCGAAGAGATTCTGAAGGAATCGGACGCGATCGTGACCCGACTTGTCAATGCACTAAGAAAAGGGCCAACGACCTCCGCCTGAAGGCGGGATACACTCCACACGGGACTGAGTGAGTTTTTTTCATGTAGCCGAAGTCGTGAGAATTCGGGATGAGACAAGGCTTGCCTCCGAATTCTCACGAATCCGGTTACGTCGCATGACTGCCCGCGCACAGTACAAGTCGAGCGGCATTATGAAAGGTACCAGTTGAGCCTGAGTCGCTGGCCGATTCGGCGGAACGAAATCGGCTAGTGCTTTGTCAAATCTTAATCTTCGGGTGGCCGGGGTTGAAGGGCGATAGCCCGAAACCCCGGGGCTTCCTTCGCTCCGCTCAGTCCAGCCCCGGCCACCCAACCCGCAATCCTTGCCTTGACAGACCGCTAGCGCCTCAGGCTCATGTCAAATGCGTTCTGTCAATTTGTTTCTGGCGAACGCCTGAAAACCCGCGGGAATCCTGGGAAACGTCAGGAATAACTTTGCGTTTCAACTTGCTGGACTTGTTCTTCGCCCGGTCTTAGCCCCTTTGTCTTTTGCGCCCTCCTGACATGGCAAGACTTCATTTTGGGATTGGTCGGACCAAGCGGAGCGTAATTCCGGCACGTGGCCGATCTGACGGAACGGCGCTCCGCCTGGTCTGGCCTACCAACGAAAAACAGTATCCTGGACGTGTCTCCGGACGGATCCTGCCCCACGCTGGACCGCATTTCGCATGTTGCTCCCGCGACGGGCATGCCTCGCGTCGGCGAATCCGACTCCCGGTATGACGGTTCATTTCCAGCGTTGCAGGTTAAGTTTGGGGGTTTTGTGGAAAATATAACCTTTTTCATTTCGATGACCCGTCCGGGTGGTTAGAACGATGAACTTTTGACGTGTTGTTCCGCTATCACGCAGCAATTGAGGTCCCAAATGGTCTGGTCAAACTGGCTTCGCTCTCTCCAACAGTCTGCAATTTCATGCTCCTACGGGCGCAGGTCACGTAGAAAGTCGTCACCGGTGCATTCGACAAGAGTCGGCTGTGGGCAAGTGTTGGAAAATCGCCAGCTCCTCACTGTAAGTTTGTCATTGAGTGCGGCAACGGCGAACGAGTCGGATGTTCTTGCAGCTCGAACATTTACCGTGACGGCGACAAATGATGTTGCCGTTGTCGGCAATGAGACTGTCGATGTGACCGTTACAGACTTCGAAGCCG
>JAYSPO010000925.1:0-3910 GCA_043722015.1 Candidatus Kuenenia sp.
CTGCCGGAACGGCGCTGCGCTTGGTCCGGCCTACCTCAAAATTACGCTTTGACAAAGCACCTGCCGCAAAAGAACGCAAAGATCGCAAGAGTTCATGATGCATCCTGCAGAGAATCCTTTGGGTTCTAAGGTGGCTAACCGCATCGGTGGTTGTCGCAGGCAGCTCTTGTCGTCATGATTGATGGGTGTTTCAACCGGTTTGATTGTGTCCGGGACAGGCCCCTACGTTATGCAAAAACGAGCCACAGCAAGTCGCAGGCGAATGCTTGCCGGGTCGCTGGCCGGCGGGCTTTCGCTGAGTCTGCCCGGTCTGCTGCGAGCTGAATCGGTCGCCGGGGCGAATGGGGCTCAGAAGATTCGATCATGTATCTTCGTTTTTTATTATGGTGGCCCCAGTCATCTGGATACGTACGACTTGAAACCATCCGCGCCTTCAACGGTGCGGGGTGAGTTTAATCCGATCGACACGACTGTCCCCGGCATTCAGATCTCCGAACACCTGCCGCAGATGGCGCGCGTGATGCATCACTGCGCGATTGTGCGAAGTATGCATCACACCAATCGACTGCATGATTCGGCCTCGACCGAAGTTTTTACCGGCCGACAGGGATTGCAGGGTGACCGGGAAGAGTTCGCTCCGATCCCTCAGTTTTTCCCATCACATGGTTCGGTCGTCAATCACCTGCGACAGACATCACCTGAAAATTCTGAACCTGCACCGGTTGCACATGCCGCACTTCCCTGGCTCATTCATAATGTCGTCACCACGCCGTGTCAGGGCGGAGGATTTCTGGGGCAGCAGTTCGATCCGTTTGAAATCAACGCCGACCTTCCATCCCTGCGTTACCAGGTGGAAATGCTGCGGCGACTCGATCAGCTCCCGCCGGATCGCATGCAGCATCGACGCGACCTGCTGAGCCGACTTGATGTGATCAACACGGCCGTTTCCAATCCTCAGGCGATCCGGCTCAACGAATACAGCCGTCGCGCCGTTGAGCTTCTGGATTCCACCGCACTGCACACCGCACTGGACATTTCTCAGGAAAGCGCGGCGACTCGTGAACGTTACGGTCTGACTGCTCCAGCCGCTCAACCCGGTGATGGCGCTGCCGCAGGCGCTGCCGGGCGTGACTTACGCGGACAGAATCTGTTGCTGGCAAGACGACTGGTGGAAGCAGGTGTGCCGTTTGTCAATGTGAATGATTTTCGACAGCAGGGACAGAACTGGGATTCGCATGCCGACAATTTCGGACAGAATAAGAAGTATCTGCTGCCCCAGGCGGATCGAGCCCTGGCGGCATTGATTCAGGATCTGGACGAACGAGGACTCCTCGAAAGTACGCTTGTCGTCGCTACCGGTGAATTTGGCCGCACGCCAACAATCAATGCCAGCGCTGGCCGAGACCATTGGCCTGATTGCTATTCATTGATTCTCGCTGGCGGCGGCATCAATGGCGGACAGGTGTTCGGTTCCAGCGACCGCATCGGAGCCTATCCGGAGACCGACCCGGTGACACCCGCAGACCTTGCCGCCACAATCTTCTGGCGTTTCGGCATCGACCCTGCGACCGAAGTCCGGGATACGACCGGGCGACCGCATCGCATTGCCACTGGCGAACCGATTCGCAGGTTGTTTCGCTGATACCATTGGGCAAGCTGCGTTTGGCAGTAGGGTGTGTGAAGCGGAGCGCAACACACCAATTCTCCCAGGCTCCGGAAGGCAACACAACGGAGACAACGTAGTGCTCTGTCACGCATTCATTGATGGGTTGCGTGCCACTGGCTTTACCAGTGTTCTTCATCGCAGGGCGCACTGGCAGAGCCAGTGGCACACATCAAAACACGACTGACAGAGCAGTAGGTTTGCACCGTCGTGAATGTATCACTCCGTCTGAAAAGATTCCGTCGCGTAATAGACGGCGAATGTGGCAAGCCAGTGCTCGCCTTCGTAGTGTCCGCTGTTGACGTAGGTCATGCCCGCGTCGAAGTGTTTGCGGGCGGAATCCTTGAGCAACGCTTTGCGAGGATCTGAATCGGGCAATGCCGTGGCAATACCTGCCATCGTCCATGCTCGGGAAAGATCGAGTCCCGCGAGATGCACCAGATGTCCATCCGTCACATCGCTGACTTCCACAGGTTCCATCATGGGACCCATTTGCCCGGTACGCAATTGAGGCAGGAACGTGTCGAGCCATCCGGAAAACTCTTCACGCGACAGGACTCGTCGCATGAGGTCCGCTTCATTAAAACCGGGCGAAAAGAAATCGTTGCCTGAAGGTTCATAATGTGCCGGATAGTTGACGTCCTTCAGGTAATAGTGCTTCGCTCGGGCGATGATCAGTTCCTCAAGCGGCTTGTGGCCGGTCCGGCGGGCATAGTCCAGTTCGAGTGAAAGCGCGAACCCGGTATCGGGGTGAATTCCCGTGCGAATCGGATAACTGAGTTTCGGAAGGTAATCCATCGAATACTGCACGATCACCGTTTCCAGCGGTCTGAGATGATCCCGCCACTGCGTTGCGTCAGCGTCGTCCCAGTCGTGAAGTTCGGCGACCAGTTGCAGAGCCCATGCCCAGCCGTACATGCGTTCAAAGCTCTTGTTCTCCTTCGGCTGAAAGTAATCTGCTTCGATCTGCAACTTGTCTTTCGTGAGTTGCCGATTCAGCGTCTCTCGAATCTGAGCGGCAGCAGACGAGTCAGGAAACAGCTTCAACAGACGCACCAGCATCCAGTGGCCATGCACCGACGAATGCCAGTCGAAGCACCCATAGAACACAGGATGCATGGCGGAGGGCGATTTGACGTCTTCGGCGGAAGTCATCACATTCGAAGGTTTGTTGGGATACTCCTGTGGAATCCCTTTGAGCGCAAGCGTCGCGAAGGCCGTGACCTGATCATCTGACAGGATCATTCCCGATTTCTCCGACGGCCGCGTCTCATTTTCAGCCTCCTCGGCAATCGCAACCTGGAACGGCCCGGCAGCAGCCGCGATCATCATAAGACCCGGAACGACAAGACAAATGCGCAGCGGTTGAGAACAGATCTGCATAGCTTGACTCTATCTTTATGGCGAGCGGTGGAACGAATTCAGCGACGGGACGGTCTGGTCCGGCCTACTGGGCATTTAATCATCCGTCAGTGGTACATCGAGAGTGAACTCTCGCAGCCTGGTGCGGCAATGCAAGGCTGCCGGAAAGGACTTTCGCCGTTAGGCGAGCCGCCATGGGTCGCACATCCGCTCCACGTCGCCACGTGGCCGTTCTTTCGACCGCGACTCGTCGCTGGTCGCGGCGGGGCCGCGAAGTCCTGCTCGGCAAGCAGGATGTTGATTTAGCGATCGCCTCAAAACGCTGTCGTACGATGAAAGATCTTAGCCCGGCAGCGGGGCGTTGACAAAAATGGCCAATTCTTCAAGTGGTTACAACAAGTGTCAGTTACTCCGCGCGGTCGGAAATGAGTCGCGCGAGCTGAGCGGCGTGAGCCCAATGGCACTCACGTTGACGAAATCGCAAGGACATTGTCGCCTTTCGCTCCGCGAAAGGCGACACGGTTTCTCGCCGCCGTTTACAGCGACAAAGTGACTGCCATTGGGCTAACGCCCAGCGGCTGATGGAATGGTAAAATCTCAACTGCCGCTTGCCTGCCGGGCGCAGGGGTTGGAAAACTTTCAATGGCCCGCTTAAAGACCGGGTTTGAATTTGTTACGCGGAATCACGTGCACATTTTTTGGGTCACCGAATACGCTACTATGGAGCTTGCCTCCATAGGGCGGTAATCACCACCAGAATCGGTTGTGGGAGATGCGTGCTACGCAACCATGCCGCTCGTCGGCATGGGGCGATGATCATAATACTGGCATTTTCGGGGATCATCATCCTACCCGGACGAGCCGGGTAGTGATGGGAGTGACGTC
>JAYSPO010000926.1:0-5001 GCA_043722015.1 Candidatus Kuenenia sp.
CCGTCGAACCGTTGTTATTGGCAGTCGTTGCTGACAGGGGTGATCCGTACTTCATTTCAATGAAGACTGTGGTGGCTGGATTTTCCCAAGTGATGACGACGTCAACTTCCGTTTGTCCCTCCGTCCATGTCAGATGTTGTCGCGGATATGTTCGCTGTTTTTGCCACAGTTCGATTCGAAGATCCCGGAAAACCTGGCGACGAAATCGTTCTGTTCCGAGGGCGTGATTCAAAAGGTCCGGCAGCCACCAGCGAGCGTTGAGAACTCTCAGGATTCCAAAGAGTTCTCCGGTAACAACGTCTTCACTGTTGGGCCGGACGATAAGAGGGCATCGCAATTCTCCCTTGCGTGCCGGTTCGCAGACACAGCCACCCTTGCCGTTCAGTTCAGTGAGCATAAAGCCGCCTCCTGCGGAATCTCTAACTGCACCAGGTCAGACTGTGGCTTGGTTCCCTGGCCCCACTCCCGACAGGGTTGTCGATAGGGACAGGTCGAACAGTTCATGGGACTTTCCACGGGGTAGAACACGTTGAAGTCCACTGCCCGCTGAATCGTCTGCACCAAATCTCCCAATCGTCCGCAGTCCTCGGCGTAGCGTGCCGTTTTGATTCGCTGGACCTTCGGTGTCTTCGTTTTCACCAGCACTGTGTATTCCACATTGGCCTCCCTGCCAAAAGTCTGCCGAACAGCATGGACGTAGCAGGTTGGCTGGAGCGACGATTCCACGTCAGATGAAGAATAAGCTCGACCACTGGTCTTGAATTCCTTCACGGTCAGCGATTCTTCTGCGGCAGTGATCAGGTCCGTGATCGCAACCAGGGGCGTTTCCAGATATTCACCGTGGCTGTTGTAAAGCGGCACCAGAATTCGCTGTTCGATGGCGACGATTCCTTCGGGTGGAGGTTGCTGAAGATAGAGTTCCAGCAGGTGGACTCCCATCTCGACGCCATCCTCGCGATTGTCACCGTCTTTGTAGACCACCGTTTCCCTTGATTCCTTCTCACTCCAGCATTCGTGGAATGCTTTCAGGATTCCTTCGTTGTCGATCGTTTCCTGATCTTTCAGTTGCCGGTGATATTCGGCCAGACCAGCGTGAACGGCAGAACCCAGCACCAGTCCGCTGCCAATCGTTCGACTGGGAAGTCCCAGGACTCGCTGAAAGAAGTATTGAAGCGGACAGCGGAGATACTGATTGATGGAGCTGTAGCTCCAATGGGGACGGTCACTCATTTGTTCCCTTTCGCTGTTTGCGTTGCCTTGCCTGCCTGACAAGTTGAAGAGCCAACAGACAACCGAATTCAGCCGTCGCTCTGTTCCACTGCGGCCGCATGCTGACTGCGGAAGTCTGTGGTGGAAAACCGCCGTTCTTCATCCAGGAAAGAAGTGCCTCCGAAGTTTCGAAGGCACGGTCCCAGTCTCTCTGAACAATGGCGGCCAGCATTTCATCCCATGCAGCTTGAGGATCCATTGAAAGGTCTCCTTAGCGAGAGATACGGTTGCGGCCGTTGCCATTCGTGGCAGGTGCCCCGTTTTGACTCAGGACATCAATAATGTCTCCGGCTTCACGTTTGGTCAGGTCGTAGACCCCGGCTTTCTTGCCGAGTTCTGATTCAATTCGATCTTCCAGTTGAATCTGAGTCAGACCGTGACGTTTACCCAGATTGAGCAGATACTGAACCTGCTTATTCGTCGCCGCATCGGCACTGGTGGCCTTACCATTGCTGCCGTGTTTCGATGGGGAAGGACCGTTCTGAGCGGAGGCTGTTCCATTGCTGGTAGGTTCCTTCGCAGAAGGTCGGTCGGTGGTGCCATTGGACCGGACAGGTTTTTGTTCAGTTTGCATTGTCGTCGCCGATTCACCTTCGTAACGAGCGACTTGTTGATTCAGAGCTTCCTCAGCAAGATCGTAAAACTCCTTGACTTTTTCGACGAGAGTTTCAGGATCATCCAAACTCACACAGATTTCTCCTTCGAGATTCAGGCTGAATCCGGTTGAGTTGTAATCCCGTGAAAGTTTCCGACTGAGTCCAACATTCACCTTCAACATTTGTCTGCTCCTGATATTCAAAGAAAGCCGTAAACGAAGAACGCCTCCGTGATTCTTTACCCGAATCAAGGAGGCGTCGCTCTTCGTATGAGTCGTGCCTTACAGAATCAACTGGCCTGACGATTCAACTCGCCATCTTCACTGCAAGGTCCCATGCCCGTTCCTTGAGTCGAGCACCAGATCCGAACCATGCAGATTCCAATCGATTGCTGGCTCGGTCCGTTGCCGACTTGCCTCGGGTTGAGCGATAATGGTCCACAAATTCAGTGACCGCGTTCAATGCTGTCCATGTCGTATGCCGGATTTCCGGGATATCGTGTCCAATACCCTGCTCGAAAAGTCGCAGCATTTCCTGTCGGACATTTTTGGTGCGTGAAGATTCTCCATCAGGTGAGTCCGGATAAACCTGGCGGAAATATTCTTCCAGTTGACGCATGCTCGGATAGTGATTGGCCAGCCGTTGAATTTGTTCCTCGGCGTCTTCGTAGAACTGCCGTGCCAATCCCAGAACTTCCTGAGCCTGCTTGACCTTTGTTGCCAGATCGCCCTTGTGAATGATGGAGATTCCCTGGCCGCGTCCATTGCGTGCTGCGATGGCCAACGTATTGGCACAGACAACACGGATCGGTGTGAAGTGAACCCTCAAAGCTGAACTTCCATCATGCGAGTTCGACAGCAACAGGAATTTCTCCGTGACGTCATCTGAGTTCTTCACTCGAATACTGTCTGGAAGTTTGGCCAGCATCCAAACTCTCTCACCTTTGCCAAGTGCTCCTGCCGTGTGATATCGCAGGTTGTCATCCGCAACGACGGCATCGAGGAATCCAAAGGCCTGATGATTCTGAACAGGAACGTAACTGTTCCCGACGACTCCCAGTACCTCACGACTGTCCGACCGGATGACCGCCTTTCGCTGTGGAATTGGGATGCCATCATCCGTCTGGATCGTCTTGAGTTCTGCCAGATAATTCAGACCGGCGGCATCAATGGCCTCACGAGCTGTGGCAGGTTCATTCAGGCGAGTACCGAGTTTGTGCCAGGGAACTTCCCCGGCGTACATCATTGCAGTTCGACCATTGGTTGTTGCAAGTTCGTGGGCCATTGCTTTGCTCCGGGCATAACGAGATGAATGAACACTCTCGTCAATACCCGGCTGAGCGATGATTCACTCTTGAGCGTCTGCACTGTCAATAGGCTTGCCAATAGCTCAATTGTTCCGCTATGCCGTTGCCAAAGTTCTGTGTTGCAGTACAACGATGTAGATCATGCTGTATCAGTTTCGGCGGTCATGAAGTTTGGAACAAGGGCTTCCCCTGCAAAGAAACGCTCCATCTCAGCCAAGTCGTAAAGGAATTCATCGGGGTCTCTATTCAGATAACTCCAGCAGCTAAATTGATTGACAGGAATCTCTGTGGCGAGTTGTTTTGCTGTGTGGAGACGCTCCGCAGCTGCTTCTGAGTTGCCTGTCAGAAAGAATGCGAGTGCCATGCATTGTTCGAAATTCGCATCTCTTCGCTGCTGAGACTTCCCCAATTCGATAACTCGCTGCAGGAGTTGAACCGAGGGCTGCGTCGTAAGACCCCACTCGGCCATGGCATAGTTGAACGTATCTGCGATATCCGCAGTGCCGGAAAGTACCGCGTGCTTGTCAATTGCTTCTATAGCCATCGCGAATTTGCGTGAACCAATATAAAGCAGCGATGATTGACTGCAGACGCCCATTGACCACTTCGCAGAGCCAGCCGCCCGAAGTCCTCCTTTTTCCAGTACTTCAAGACCAGCGTTTCGCCACGCTCTGTTGAACGAAGCCGATTCAGCAACTTCTGCTCGATCCTCAAGAGACAAAGCGTTGATCGCAGGAGTGTCTGCAAAGCCATCCCATGGCGGTAATGCAGCTTGACGAGCCAGCGAGATTACACGGCAAACTTGTGAGGCACCAAGATTGTCCGACTGTAGTGTTTTGAAAAGGTCTGCAGAAACGTTTTCAAGATCGCCCCCCATCAAATGAACGTCTGCGGCTTCCAGCAGATATCTGGCCGCACGTGGATCTTGTTTTTGGTAGGCCAATGTTGCCGCGAGATCAAGAAACGAAGCCGACTCGGAGACTTTCCCTTGTTGACGGAACAACATTCCCGTAGCCCAGAGGATCTCTGGATCATCCGAATGATGTAGCAAAATTGTTTGAAGTTGGCTCGACGCATCTGAGCGAGCTTTTGACGTGCGATGTTCCCGATGCAACATTGAATCGCGAACGTTTAAAGAGCGTGAGAGCACTCGCAGTGCAGCTTCACGATCTTCCAGATTGTGCTCAACTATTTGCTGCAGCAAACGACGGTACTGCCGACTCAGTCGACTCTTCGGACGGCTCATCACAAAGATGGATTGATTCAACAGATGCAGACTATCGTACCGTTCAATTGTCGTTGCCTTGTCATAGCCCAATGTTCTTGAAAATCGACGAAGCATCGACTGGAGAATTTCTTCCTCGTCGTCGAGATTCGGAACATTTGATGCAACAAATTCAAGATTGATCCTCTTTCCAGAGGTTAATTTTTCTTCATCTTTGATCGCCTGAACCACTCCGTTCAGTCCTGAAAGATTCTGCTCATTTGGTACGAAGAATATGGCAACGGTGTCGGGAAGTTGTCGTGTACAAATTCCACCAACCTCAGTATGGCCCGTCCGCGAGTCAACTAGAACATAGTCTGGCTGGAGTAGTTCCGCCCACCGAAGTTTCAAATCCTCCAGTAGCAGAAAGCCTTCTCGGTTCTCATACAAATCCTGCCAGTCGATGGAAGCCAGTCGGGCTCCATAGGCCGCATCGCGTCGTCCGGCAGGCATGACCCACAATGTGCCACCTTGTCGCAATGCCAAATCCGTTTGGTAGACGTATGGTCGCAGATCTGGCGTTTCCCCATGAGTAAGATAATGCGTCACATAGTCCACAATGCCAG
>JAYSPO010000927.1:0-11497 GCA_043722015.1 Candidatus Kuenenia sp.
CAAAAATCGAACATTAACTTCACACCAGACGACGGCGCACCAGGATGATCGTTGACAGTGCCAGGATCGCGAATCCTGCGCCGAGCATGAAAGCAGCGGTTGGTCCGGAGCGATCCCAGAGAAGACCTGCCAGCAGACTTGCGGCAAGTGTCGTAAGACCTGTCAGAGCATAGAAAAGTCCCATCGCTGCGCCTCGGACTTCCCGGGGCGCATGATCGGAAATGAGAGCTTTTCCGACGCCGTCGGTCAGAGCCATGTAGACACCATACAAGGCCATGAGGGGCCAGAGTCCCCAGGCCTGCGAGACCGGCAGTAGCGCGAACCCCGCGTAAACACCTGCATAGATCGCCCAGCCAATCGCGATGATTCGCCACCGGCCACGCTTGTCACTGAGCGCGCCCATCGGAAACGACAGCAACGAATAGGTCACATTGTAGATCGCGTAGACAAGGACCACGGCCCACGGTGAGTATCCCAGGTCACGAGCACGGAGCAGCAGAAAAGTGTCGCTGCTGTTTGCGAGCGAAAATAAGACCAACACTCCCAGAACGGACCAGTAGGAACCGGGGAGGTTGAAAAAGCCTGTGCGAGCTGCCGGTGAGGGCGAACTCTCAGCACAGGTTGTGACGGGCTCCGAAGTAGCTACCAGTGACTTCACGTCGTTCGAATCAGACTCACGCACGAAAAACGTGAGGAACAAAGATCCCAGCCCCAGGACCGCGCCGATGCCAAAGATCACTCGATAGACCCACCCCGGAGTTTCCGCCAGGTTTTCCGGCACGCCTGCGGTCTGTTGCGGCGTCCCGGTCAGCCACCACAGCAGAAAGGCGGAAAGCAATACGCCGATCAGCGCGCCAGCCGTGTCGAACCCACGGTGCAATCCAAAAGCTCGACCGCGCTGACCTGCAGTGACAGCGTTTGCAATCAACGCATCCCGCGGCGCACCACGCAGGCCTTTGCCGAGTCGGTCAAGTAACCGCCCACCAATTACCAGAGGCCACATCGTGGCGAATGCAATCAAGGACTTACCGATCACCGGCAATCCGTATCCCCAGCGAATCCACACGACACGCCCGCCTCCTGTTCCCTTCCGGTCGCTTCTGATTCCGGCAAACGCAGACATCAGCGCCACGATCAAAGCCGCACCGCCCTCCATCGCGCCCAACTGCATTTTGGATGAGCCCATGACGCTGACGAGAAACAGCGGCAACAGCGGATAAACCATTTCGCTCGACACGTCAGCCAGAAACGAGACAATGCTGAGCATCCAGACGGATCGTGGTAACTGCCGACTGCTGCGTGTGGTGGATTCGTGCAGTGCTTCAGGCATGGGCAGTGATTTACTCATGGATTGATTGTTTTCGATAACGGCAATATGCACCAGAAGTGTTCGGCACGCAAGGGCGCCGCGTTGCGACCAATCGTCAGGCGGTTCGGTTGCGATGATGGAGTCGCCTCTTTTTCATTGTATCCGGTTCCGAAGAACAAACGACAATGCGGGTGATTCTTTTGGCAGGGAGTAATGAGATGTTGAACTGCACGGGCATCGCCGCATTTAACTCGCTGGCTCAGACAGTCGGTGCAGCCTGGGTCGGTGCACTTGTGGGTGAGTTGTACGGCAATGCATGGCTGGGTGCGGTTTCGGCAGTCTTTGCAATGACGATGCTCTTGCTGGCGGAAATCGTTCCGAAAAGTGTTGGCCTCGCATGGGCCGGAATTCTGGCACCTCGCCTTGCGTGGCTGATTCAGATTATGGTGTGGATCGTTTATCCGCTGGCGATTCTGTGTCGCTGGCTGTCGCGCACGATCAATCGTCATGCACCCGGTCAGCAACCTACGGAAGAAGAAGTACTGATCATGGCGGATCTCGCCGCTCAGGGCGGTACGATTCTGCCGGACGAACTGCGGTGGGTAAAGAATGTCCTGTTATTAAACAATGTGACCGTGCATCATCTAATGACTCCACGGCATGTTGTGATCTCACTGCCCGCAGAGCATCGACTGGACTCTCAGGGGGCTCACGGAGAGCGGTTGGTGCATAGCCGAATTCCTGTCACCGAAGGCGATGATCTTAATCGAGTGGTAGGCGTGGTCCAGCGGCGTACCATATTTGACCACATTGTCCGAGACGATTGCCAGGCGACACTTCGTGAGTTGATGCGTCCAGCGCTGTTTGTGATGGAGGACTGGGGTGGGCACCAGTTGCTGGATCGCCTGATGGCAGAGCGACAGCATCTGGCCGTCGTCACTGATGCAGGGGGACTTGTCGTTGGCGTCGCCACGCTGGAAGATGTTCTGGAGTATCTGTTAGGAAAGCCGATTGTCGGCTAACATGATTCACATCCGGACATGCAGCATCTGGCAAGGGAACGGGCGAGTTTTCGAGGCTTGCCGGAAGTTGAAGGAGATTCGTAATGCCCACAACCAAAATCTTTTCCATGACCAGTGTGCCGCGTGATCTGACGGCGGGGATCGTGGTGTTCCTGGTGGCGGTGCCGCTGTGTTTAGGAATTGCGATGGCGTCAAACGCGCCATTGTTTTCGGGACTGCTGGCTGGCATCGTGGGCGGAATTGTCGTCGGAATCATCAGTCAGTCGCATACCAGTGTCAGTGGGCCAGCCGCCGGTCTCTCGGCGATAGTGGCGGCGCAAATAGCGATCCTGGGATCGTTCGAAGCGTTCCTGCTGGCCGTGATCGTCGGGGGCGTCATCCAGATTGGTTTGGGGTTGCTCCGCGCTGGCTACCTTTCCGCATTTTTTCCCAGCAGCGTCGTCAAAGGATTGCTCGCGGCGATCGGCATCATCCTGATTCTCAAACAAATTCCGCACCTGATGGGACATGACACCGATCCCGAAGGTGAGATGTCGTTCTTGCAGCCGGATCATGAAAACACGCTGACTGAGTTCGCTGCGATGCTGGAAGACCTGCATTCGGGCGCAGCTCTGATCGGTCTGCTGTCGATGGCTATCCTGATCGCTTTTGAAAAGCTGCCGCAATTGAAGAAGTCCCGTGTGCCCGCGGCGCTGATCGTGGTGCTGCTGGGAATTGGCCTGAATCGGCTGTTCTCATCCTGGGGCGGACCTTGGATGATTGAAGCCAGCCATTTGGTCCAGGTTCCCGTCTCGAAAAGTCTGGGCGAGTTCGTGGGGTACCTGCGGTTGCCGGATTTTTCTCAATGGTCGAATCCCGCCATCTACACCGCCGGAGTGACGATCGCCATCGTGGCCTCGCTGGAGACACTGTTGAATCTGGAAGCGATCGACAAGCTCGACCCGCGACAACGTCCGTCGCCGCCCAGCCGCGAATTGGTGGCTCAGGGGATCGGCAATGTGCTGGTTGGTTTGATTGGCGGCATCCCGGTGACATCCGTGGTCGTCCGGAGTTCGGTGAGTGTCAACGCGGGTGGTCAGACGAAGCTGGTGACGATCGTGCATGGTCTGCTGTTGTTGGTGTCCGTGATGTTTCTGCCGGTCTGGTTGAACCTGATTCCATTATCCTGTCTGGCCGCGATTCTTCTGGTCACGGGCTTTAAACTTGTCAGTCCCGCGCTCGTGCGTCAAATGTGGAGCGAGGGACGCTATCAGTTTGCGCCGTTTGTATTGACGGTGGTGTCCATTGTCCTGACCGATCTGTTGATCGGAGTTGGCATCGGCATTGCGATCAGTCTGGCGTTTGTCCTGAGCAGCAATCTGCGACGACCGCAGCGGTGCATCGTGGAACAGCACCTGGGTGGCAAAGTGCTGCACGTGGAACTGGCCAATCAGGTGAGTTTTCTGAACCGGGCGGCACTGGACGAGGTCTTCAACTCGGTTGCGCGCGGCGATCACATCCTGCTGGACGCTCAGAACACAGTCTACATCGACCCGGACATTCTCAGCATGATTCGCGAGTTCCAGCAGAAGGTGGCCCCGGTGCGAGGCGTGCAAGTGAGCCTGCGCGGATTTCGGGACAAATTCAAACTCCGCAACGAGCTGCAGTATGTGGAGTATTCGACGCGCGATCTTCAGGGCTGCTCACCCCGGCCCAGGTGCTGCAGATTCTGAAAGACGGCAACGAGCGATTCCGGTCGGGGCAGCGATTGACGCGGGATCTGGGACGACAACTGCAGGCGACCGCTTTGGGACAGCATCCGCTTACCGTGGTGCTGAGTTGCATCGACTCCCGCACTCCGACCGAGTTGATCTTCGATCTGGGACTGGGGGACATCTTCAGCATCCGGATTGCCGGCAACATCACCAGCCCGAAAGTGCTCGGCAGCATGGAATACGGGTGCGTCGTCGCCGGTGCGAAGCTGATTGTCGTCATCGGACATACGCAATGTGGCGCGGTGACGGCCGCAGTCAACCTCGCCGGCTCACTCGAAAACGTAGAGCAGGCGACCGGCTGCCAGCATCTGGAGCCGATCATTCACGAGATTCAACAGGCGATCGACCCGCAATCTGCAAATCGACTTGAGCATCTGACGGCGAATGAGAAAACAGACTTCGTCAACGTGGTCGCCCGCCGCAATGTCATCCACAGCGTCGCCCGCATCATGGCGCAAAGTCACACGATCAACCGACTCGTCCAGGAAGGCCGTATCGAGATGCTCGGCGCGATGTACGACGTCGTTACCGGAAGAATCGAGTTTTTCCGCCATGAGACGGTCGGTCCACCGTCGCTCGTTGAAGGCTCAGTGCTCGTGGATGAATCATGAAATGGTTCCGGGACCCTGGTGAGTTTCTCGGCATAGACGTCGTCAAGCATCCCGAAAGGTATACTCCACGCGGTCAATATTGAGAGAATTGGCGAGCGGCATGGGTCAGCTTACCGGTACAAATCGAGGGACCATTGGGCTCACGCCACTCCGCTCGCCGGACTCATTTCTGGCCGCGCGGTGTATAGAATGTCAGTTTCTCAACAGCATTGCGTTCCTGGAAAAGGCATAAAAATGGGGAAACTCTTTTCTTTAGCGATTCTGGTCCTGGTCACGGGGGCCTTTGGCGTCCTGTTCTTTGAAGTGACTTCCACGCTGCTCCTGCCGCTCTTCCTGGCGATGGTGAGTGTCGTCATGTTCAGGCCAGTGCATACATGGTTTGAACACCTTTTGAGGGGTCGCAATCGTGTGGCCGCTGTGATCTCAACAGCTCTGGTGCTGCTGGTTGTCGTCGTGCCTTTCGTCATTGTGCTGGTACTGGCAGGCAACGAAGCAGCGAAGCTTGTGCGAAGTCTGGATGATGGTGAATTCCGCGATCAACTACAGCGTGCGAGATTGTCGCTGGGGCTGGAATATCCGCACGTCGCGGAGCTGCGCTTCGCGGAACGTTCGTTTGAGCGACTGTCGGCCGATACGCGGGAAGGTGCCTTCGCCAGTGGTAACCACGACGCCTTAGAGCGGCTCCACGATGAACTGCGTCGGTTGCAGGTCATACTGAACAAGGACGGTAATTCTCCTTCGCCATCGGATGCACAGCTCATGCTGGAGGCATTGGCAAAGGCACAAAAGGAGACACCCGGAACGCTGGCGTACCAGCAGGCGATGGAAACGGCCGCCCGCCGTTTCCATGAGTACCGGGTGGAGTTCCTCGGAGGTCCGCCGCGAGCGGTCTTGAAGAACATCGCTAATCCGACGTCTGAAGTTCTTAAGGACTGGACCAGCCGGTTATTCGCCGTGACCCCTGACTGGATCTCGTCGTTCGGGGGCCGCGCAGGCATCCTTGCCGGTCGGACCGTATTTGGCATCATTATTCTCGTTGTGACGATGTACTTCCTGTTTGCGGACGGACCTGAAATCGCGAAGCAGTTGATGGCATTGTCGCCACTGGAAGACCGCTACGTAGAGAAACTTCTCGATGAGTTTTCGCGAGTCGCTCGGGCAGTCGTGTCCGGAAGTCTGGCTGCCGCGATGGCTCAGGGCATGCTGGCGGGGATTGGTTTTCGGATCGCCGGACTGCACTCCGTCTTTCTGTTGGCCGCTGTCACAGCTGTTACCGCGATGATTCCATTCGTGGGTGCTGCGATGGTCTGGTTGCCTGCCAGCCTCTGGCTGATTTTCATTGATCACCGACCGACCGCCGGTATCGTGCTCATGATCTACGGCGCTGGCGTGATCTCCACCATTGATAACTTCATCAAACCCTGGGTCCTGCATGATCGCTCCGCCATGCATCCACTCGCCGCTCTGATCGGCGTGCTCGGGGGCGTTCAGGCGCTCGGGCCCCCTGGCGTTTTTGTCGGCCCCATGGTCGTAGCATTTCTTCAGACACTGCTGGCGCTGTTGCACCGGGAACTTCTGACGTTTGGCGACAGCCGCAAAAAGGCACAACGCGCGTCGGATGAACCTTTGGTGTAGACTTCTGTTTTCCGCACTCAAACGATCACGGACGATCCATTTCCGCGATCAATGCAGTCCCTAAAACTGTCTCGACCAATAAAGACCTGATGATCGCCTGCCACGTTGGCGATTACTGGACAGTGGAAGTCAAACACATGAACCCCACACTCAATCAAGAAAACCCGTCGAAAGCCGCTGGTACCGAGACAGACACATGCCTGTCTCTGTCCTCACCTGCCTACTCGATACCGACAGATCAGCTTTAAGCGGCGTGCGAAGTGAATGCGGAGAATGGATTGTCCGCCGCAGACGTTCAGAGACGCCGTCAACGGTGCGGCTCGAACCAGTTGACCGAGGCTCCGCCGGTGCCGGCATGGCGAAAGTTCATGGCTCAGTTCACGGACCTCGTGATCTGGATTCTGATTGTGGCCGCAGTGATTTCAGGTCTCATGAAGGAGTGGGCCGATACGGCCGCGATTCTGGCAATCGTAGTTGTAAATGGAATCATCGGCTATCTCCAGGAAGAAAAGGCAGGCCGGGCGCTGGCGGCGCTGCAGAAAATGTCGTCGCCGATGGCCAGAGTCATTCGCGATGGCGTTCTGCAGGTGATCCCGGCTGCGGAGTTGGTACCGGGCGACATCATCGAACTGGAAGCAGGCGACAACATCCCGGCTGATTCGCGGTTGCTCAGTGGCTTTGGCCTTCGGGTTCAGGAAGCGTCGTTGACCGGCGAATCGGCTCCTGTCAACAAAGAAGCCGACTGTGTATTGGACGAGAACTCTCCATTGGGTGACCGTCGGAACATGGTTTACATGGGGACTGTAGCGGCAGCCGGTAAAGCCAGGGCGATTGTCGTCGCGACCGGCATGACCACCGAGTTGGGGCACATCGCCGGCATGCTGCAGCGGACTGAACTGAAACCAACTCCACTGCAACGACGGCTGGCAGAACTCGGTAAAGTGCTGGTGCTGGTGTGTCTGGGGATTGTCGTTGTTATTTTTGCTTTGCAATTGTGGCGTGGCGGAGAGTTTCTGGAGACATTGCTCATTTCTGTGAGCCTGGCCGTCGCGGCGGTTCCGGAGGGACTTCCGGCTGTTGTGACCCTGACACTTGCGTTGGGCCTGCAACGGATGGTTAAACGAAATGCGCTCGTTCGCAAACTGCCCAGCGTCGAAACACTGGGCTTCTGGATTATTTATCAGGGGGACGAGTCGCAGGTCGCCCGTGCGCGAACCGTTACGTTCTGCGTATCGGCTTTTTCGCAGTTGTTCTTTGCCATCGGTTGCCGCAGTCAGCGTTTCACCATGCCGGAAATGGGTCTGTTCACGAACCCTCATCTATTCGGAGCGATTGTCATCTCCGGCTTGCTTCAGTTGAGCGTTGTGACGCTGCCGTTCGCACAACCGGTGTTTGAGGTCGCGACCCATCTCACATGGGAATGGATTTTGATAGGCGGGCTCGCCCTGACTCCGGTTACGGTCGTTGAAATTGTCAAGATAATGCAAGGATCACGCGATCTGCTATAAATCGACAAACTGGTCAGCAGGCATCGAGCCCGGTAGAATCACGCTTGATCCTGACGGTCGATTATTTTCCGGGAAGCAGCCAGACGATGGAAAGTAAGATTGTTGTGAATTGCGAAAGTTGCCAACGCAAACTTCGCGTGAGTGCCAGCCATGCCGGAAGGAAAATTCGTTGTCCGGCCTGCCAGGCTGTTTTCGCCGTTCCCGTGTCAACCGCCGGTGCATCTGTGCCTGAACCTCCACCAACAAAATACCCTGAGAGTCCACGAAAGAAGGCTGCCCCTAAAGGATCTGTGTCCGGCGACATGTGGCTCGATGAGCCCGATCCGGGATTCAGCGAACAGGACGATTGGGCTGATGAGAGCAATCCGTATGCTCCACCGAAAACTCAGAGCATTCCTCAGTCAACTGTCGCAGGCACGACGTTCGACGTTGAGGGCAAGCTGATTCGATGCGGCCCCGAGGTTCGGCTGCCAGCGATTTGTATCAAAACCGGAGCAACGTCGAATCTCAGGGAGGTCTCGAAGACGTTGAAGCACTCGCCATTTTGGGCGTATTTTGTGGGCGGGGTCATTCTGGCGTTCATCATGCAGAAGTCCTGCAAGGTGACATACTTTGTCGCTGAATCCGCAAGAAAGAAAAAATTCACGCTGCTGCTGATTGGCCTCGCGATCTGTGGCGTTGGAATCATTTTTGTGATCCTTGGGGTCGCCGTGAATATCCCTGAGGTTTTTGTGCTGCCCGGTGTTCTCTCAATGGTCGCCGGGCTGATCACGGCCATCGTCAGTCAGCAGGCACTAAGCATTACGAAACGGGATGGAGCCGGAGTCTTCTGGATTAGTGGATGTAAACCTGCGTTCTTTGAGACACTTTCACGTGGTTCGTCGCGTCGATAGTATGAAAGATGGCAGTGTCGGCACGAGACGTGCGAATTGGTGCGGGCAACGTATGGTTTCTTTGAGTGTGACGAAGGAAAACTGAGACATGTCAGGGAACATTGTGAAATCAGCTGACAAACATTCGGATGCTGTCGCTGTTGATTTTCGGATCGTTGTCTTCAGCGTGCCGGAAGATCCGGGACCACTGGCGCAGGCATTGATGGCGTTGCCGCACATGGACATGCCCACGGCAAAGTTACAGACGCACTTACTGCCCGGCATTATTCCGCATTCATACAGTCAGGGCGTAGCTGTTGGCGTGGCCGAAGAAATTGAACGTTGTGGCGGAAAGGCAACCGCAGTTTCCGCCGATGACGTCCCGGACCTGACGCATGCCCATGCGACGCATCATGTGCGACCCACAGACTATTCACTGGAAGCACTGGATACCAGTGACAAACTTGAATCGTGTCCCTGGAGTGCAATCTCGGTGATCAGCGTTGGCGTTCTGCCTTCGAGTGCGCCGTCGAGATTCCGTTCGCCTTCTGCACTGTCCAGTGGCAGTTCCCATCGATCCTGGAACGAAGGCGTCAAGATCGCGTCAAAGCGTCGCCCGGAAGCGTTTATAGTACTGTCTGATGGCCAGCCTGCACTGAACATGGCCAGCGACGAAATGAATTACGAATATCTTGGGGGAAGGCTGAGCACATCGTCCAGTGCGAATTTCAAGCTGTTGATTCAGGATGTGGTCAGCCGGGCGAAGGGAGCCTGGATCACGCCATCGACACTTGCATTTCTGGAGCATACCCCATTGCCACGTTCGGAGTTTCGATCACATGAAGATTTTCGTCGATACACAGAATTTCAGACGTTGTTCAGTCATCGACAGATGAAACAGCCCCTGTCGGGCAGGAATGATGATAGCACCGGGCGAGGGTGAATGATGCCAAATGGATCCTTCGTCGGTGCTGTGACTGTTTATCGTACTACTAACCGTTGATTTCTTGTTGTGCCGTGAAGATTTTCAGCCTGTACTCAACAGTGCGTGGGGCAGATTTTACAAAAATATGGATGACAGAAAAATGAATCTTGGCGCGGACTTCGCCCGCAACCCAGCGTCGAAGTCGGGACATAAAAACCACGCTGTTATTCACGCAGGAACACATGCGGCAGAAAAATTGATGGCAGAAAAATGAATCGCTGAAAGCCCTCAAGTCGTGGTCTGCATTTTTCTGTCGCTCATTTTTCTGGCCCCTGTGTTTCTGAGTCCCGGCGTTAACCAAGGGGTTGCGGGCGAAGCCCGCGCCGTGAAGTCTCCGGCGATCTTGCCCCTGGAATTCAAGGTGCGCCTCAGGCCGCACATGAAATACGTTCGGTTGGCTCATTTCCTGTGCCTCTGCCGTAGATTAGAACGGTGCATTCAGCGTCCAGAAAGCCTGATTGTCTGTCCAACGAAACGTCGTCGCCACTTTCACATCGCCTGAGTCATCAACCCACTCACCGACAAGCCACTCCAGGTTTTTCAAGGCATCTGCTGTTGACGCAGGTTGAGGCAGCGGCATTTCTTCGACGGTATCCAGCAACCACTTGTCACCCTGATGAACCAGAATGGCGGTGTACTTCGAGACAATCGGCTCGGCATCGCTCAGCACGACGGTGGTTTCACCTTCGACACTGGCAACGTCCGCCGTGATGAATCGGATTCCGTCAATCGTCGCTGAAAGTTTGAAATCGTTTCCTTCCTTCAACAGCTCAGTCATGTCTGCCTGAATCGCATCACGGCCTTCAGTGCGTTCGCCGGTCTCACGGTCTGTATGAGTCCCTTTTTCCGTCCAGAATCCAGCAACCTTTTCAGCCGTTTTCTGATTGAAGACATCAACGTATTCCGCCCGCGTCTTCCTCACGACGGTTTCATCCGCGTCGGCAGATGGCACAGCGACCCCGCTTAACAAGAAAACAATCGCAAAGGATCATACTTTCTTCATGTGGAACAACTCCTGTGGGGCGTAACGATAAGGATGAGTCGGGAGGGACGCCGTGCCTGGCAGAGTGGTGCAAACTTTGCGGATGCCGGGAACAAAAATGCTACAGTCTCTGTCTGCGACGGCTGTGCAATCGCCGAGGATGGATGGATTTTACAAAACCTGAAACAAGCTGAGCAAGCAGCCCGGTCCCGGTTCCGAAACGAATCACCGACTCTAAACTGCATTGCGCACAGAACCGTAGGCCGGACCGAGCAAACCCAACGATTGCCGGAGCGGCGCCCGCCAATTCATCCTGGATCCATGTGACAGGGTGTGATGACCAGAAATCCGGGTTTGCGCTGTTCCGGCATTAGCGGCGGGCTTGATCCGGCCTACACCGTGCGCAATGCAGGCTAAGCTGTGATCCAGGCCGCCTCCCGCAAAACGTCCACTTCGATGCATTCGTGTTTCAAAAAACGAGTTCCCCGCTGGGCATCAGAAATTAATATTTCTGGCTGTGCCAGGTCACTCAGGCATCGTGACGGACTCTACGCAGCGGAAGCCGACGTGGTTGCTGGCAGTGCGAACTTCACCCTTGCCGCGTGTGCCAATCATGTATCGCGTGCAATACAGATCGGTGCACAGGAATGAACCGCCGCGATGGACTCGTTTCTTTTCGGTCGGTTCTGCCGGATCGAAGGGTGAATCCGGGCCTTGAGGATTGCGTGCGACACCACCTTCTGCGGCCAGAGATTCGTAGTAGTCATGGCGATACCAGTCGCTTGTCCATTCCCAGACATTGCCGGCGACATCGTACAA
>JAYSPO010000928.1:0-2634 GCA_043722015.1 Candidatus Kuenenia sp.
AGCGTGGGCAACGCCCCGCGCTTCGTATTTCGTATTTCGTATTTCGTATTTCGTATTTCGTATTTCGTATTTCGTATTTCGTATTTCGTATTTCAAATTTCAAATTTCAAATTTCAAATTTCAAATCCCAAATCTCAAATAGAACACTCCCGGCCCGCTGGGCACGTGGCTAGACGAGTCAATGCCAACTTCCGAATGCTCACAAATCCGGCGACAAGTCAGTCGTGCCTCCCTGGGGGTTTACTTCTTTCCGACTGCAGACTCACGACTCATGCTCCAGAGAACCAGCGTACCGTCGCCGCACGCGGTCAGGATTCCCTTCGCTTCCGGCAGGCAGGCCAGCGAAATCACATGGCTCCCGACATCCTGGAGTGTGGCGACTGGATGTCCTGATTTCACATCGACGCACTGCACGGACGAGCCCGCAGCCCAGCAGACGTCGCCTCCTGTGGGGGAAAACGCGACGCAATTCACATCGCCCGTCTGGGAGACAAATGCGTGCTCGCGTCGATTGTCGAGACAACTCCAGATCCCAACGTATCGTCCTGTGCCAGCTGCAACCAGGCTTCGGTCTGGTGAGAATGTCATCGTCGCTACAGCAGCACCTGTGCGGTTTTGCTTCGGTTTTTGCGCGCCGGACAGTCCCGAAAACAACCGCATCGTTCCATCCTGACTCCCCGTCCTGATGAGCAACTCACCTTCCGCAGCGAAAGCAATCGCCTGCAATCGTCCCGAATTCACAACCTTCGTCAATTGCTTCTGCTTTCGCTCTGTGAGATCCCACAACACCCACGAAGCGTCGTTCTCCCCCGTCGGCGTCGTATAAGCCAGCCATCGTCCGTCGTTCGACATGGCAACAGCGTCAATGTCTCCGTTCTCGGATGGCTCAACCGCCTGCTCGCGCTGCCATGTCGTCGTATTCCAGAGCTGTACACCGTCGCCATTCGTTGCCCCAACAGCCAGTCGCTCGAGATCGCAGCGCTCGTGGCTCGACCAGTCAGCGTCGCATCGAGCAACATCGCGCCGTCGCGACTCCAGACATGAACATGCCCCCGGCTCTGGCGCTGGCCCTGAATCGTGTCGGTCGATGGAGAATCGTTTGTCAGGACGACCAGAAACTCCCCCGAGTTCGCAAGGCAGACATGCGAAATATCAGGATAATCCATGACCCAGCGTTGGAAATTTGCATCCCGGTTTCGTTCGTCTCGCCGCATTCCCGGCAGCTTGAATGTACCTCCAGGCGTACTCAAGGCCGGCGTACTCTGGGCAGGCAGACTTGAGGCAGGCAGACTTGAGGCAGGCACGGTCCTTCGTTGCCCGCCATACATCACGTTTGTCGCCATGGCAACACCTGACGGTTGCTGAATCGATCCCGTTCTCGCTGATTGTCCAGACGACCAGACGATAAGCCCCAGTGCAAAGAGGAGTCCCACCAGTGAACCCGATTGAATGATGCTTTTCGGAATCATGCGGCCAACGCGTGACTTGTGTTTCTGAGTGGCTTTGCCTGCTGGCTGCAGCACCGCTTCCAGATCCGCAAGCAACTGGCCAGCGTTCTGATAGCGGTCATCCGGGTCTTTCGCCATGGCTCGTCGAACGATCGCAGAACAGACTGATGGAATCAACGGATTCAGTTCGCGCGGGTCAGGTATCTGGTCCCACAGGTGTGCATTCATCAGCAACAGCGGCGCTTCACCGGAAAACGGGGCTCGCCCGGTCAGCAACGCATAGTAAGTCGCCCCCATCGCGTACACATCGCTGCGGACGTCCGCGAGTTCCGAGCGGCATTGCTCGGGGCTCATAAACTGCGGCGTTCCCAACACGTGTCCGCTGTCCGTCATCGATGTGCCGGTCGATTCGGTCGGCCGAGCCAGCCCGAAGTCCGCGAGCTTGACCGTCCCATCGTCGGATCGCATCAAATTGGCCGGTTTAATGTCGCGATGCACCAGTCCCGCCTGATGCGCGACTTCCAATCCGCGACAGGCATCGGCCAGTACACGTGTCGCCGTCATCCAATCAAGTGGTCCTGTGCGCAACACGTCCTGCAGATTGCTGCCACGGACAAGTTCCAGCACAATGTAGTACCTTCCGTTGAACTGATCGGCCTCGTAAATCCCGACAACATGCGGATGATTCAGCTTTGCCGCAGAGCGAGCTTCCCGCAGGAATCGCTGAAGCGCGTTGTGCTGACCGCTCAGCGACCGCGGCAAAAGCTTGATCGCCACAGGTCGGTCGAGCACGCTGTCGTGAGCCTCAAAGACGATTCCCATCCCGCCGCGTCCCAGCTCACCGACAATCTGAAACTTGCCAATCCACCTGCCGGCATGCTTCGCCGATCCAGTCGATCTTTCAGAACGAGGAGACTTCCGGTATGGATCGATTTGAAACTGAGCTGACATCGCAGGATACCATCTTGTCTTAATCGTAGGGTGCGTGAAGCGGAGCGCAACGCACCACCACGAAAAACCCAACGCGGGCTTCGCCCGGAACCCATGGTTGAAGACGAAACTCAGGAAGATTTGCGACGGGAAAATAAAAAGCAGAAAAATTGATAGCAGAAAAATGTCGGCTTTCTGCATCTTGAATTCTTTGCAGAGAAATGAATGGCACAAAAGACTTCAACACTTGTTTTGT
>JAYSPO010000929.1:0-4652 GCA_043722015.1 Candidatus Kuenenia sp.
GGCTTCGGGTTGATTGTTGAAATGTCGATGCCTGCCGATTTGATGCTTAATTCCTCGACTGCCCACGTCCCGAGGAGGTGCGTGGGCAGTCGAACGTATTTCGTTGCAGCTTTGGCTTCCGAAAGAACAACCTTTGACTTCGAGTCCTCCAACCTGGCCGACAATGGCAAATTCCAATCGGCCTCAGGATTCAAGAACTCCTCCAGCCGCCGATCCACGATCTTGTCGGCAATCCGATCGCGAGTATCAACCAATTGCTGCATGCCTTGCAGGCGGCGAGTGAACTCAGCGAGTTCGGCTCGCTGGATTTTCTGACGGGCGGCGAACGTTTGCTGGACGAGGGCTCGCAGGTCGGCTCGCTGCTTCACACTCCCCGGGTGGTCTTTTCCGAGTGACGCTTGTGTAGATCGTACTTTCTCCGCAAGCTGCAGCAGCGGCAGTTCCAACTCATTCAGGCGACGGCGATACTCGGCGATGGGCACGATGGGCAGTTCGGATGTTGAGGTCGGGTCGGGCATGATGGTGATCGCAGAGTTGGCATTTGTACCGGTCGTTGAACTCACGATCGGTGCCTGCTTACCGGGTTGCTCATCGAGTCGCAAAAGAATCGCTTCAATCTGCTGCAGCAATGGTTCATTGCTGCGAACGATGAGAGAGTTCGTGCGGGCATCAACAGCCACCGTCACAATCGCGCCGCCAAACAGCTGCTCGATAACCGCCGCGGTTTGATTTGCGTCGCTATGTTGCAGATGAAAGATCTTCAGTTGTTCTTCTTCAACTGGGACAGCTGGATCGAGAGCATTCGATGCAGGAAAGTCCGCGTTGGAGCTGCTGTCTCTGACGCCACCTCCACCAAACGGCGAGGCACCTCCTCCGGGCTCGATTGCGAGAGGATTGAACTGTTTGGCAGCTTTCGCATTGCCCGTAGTGCTTTCCTCCAGCGAATTGCGTAGCGCGGCGATCTGATCATCCAGTTTGCACATGGTGAGATGTTTGTTGCCAAATTTCGTACTCAATTCCGCCCGCTCTGATTCCAACTGGGTAATCTTTCTTCGGATTTCCTGAATCTGTGACTCCGGCATCGCATTCGCTGGTGTTGCAGCGCGAACTCCGGCTTCGGACTGTGGGCGCGTGAATTCTTGAAAAAGCGCATCATTATTGGCTCGAGCTCGAACGTCGAATTTGAAACCGTCCAGGTTGAAACCGTCCAGTTTGGCGAGAAAGATTTCCAGGTCATGAATGAGCTTCCATGGCGCATTCGCCGGTGCGTTGATCAAGACCATGTTTTGACCTTCAAAGGACCCGGAAAGTCGAGCACGAGCAACTCCGAACCTGGCCAGGCTGCCAAGGATTGTTTCAACCGTGTCGAACTCCACCTCCCGATTCAACCGCAACTCGGCCTCGATCGTTCCCGTGCCGGACTCCGAAGTTCCTGCATCGCGAACCTGAATGTCGTTGCGTCTTGCAGCGATCGCCTCGGCCATCCTGCGGAACGGTTCCACAAGTGCCGGATCAGTGGGGAGTTCAAGGATGATCCTTGTGGAGTCCGCTGCGTCCCGTGGCGTGACCAACTGCGGATCTTTCAGATCATCAGGCACTCTTGCCTCTGGCTGTTGAGCGGACGCATTCTCGACCGGTGGCGTTTCCTGCGCCATCAGCATTGGCGATGTAGTTAATGCGTAAAGAAAGATCGTTGCGAATATCCATTTGAAGACATCAGACATGTGGGGCATCCTGAATTTCGAGCGGGGGAAGCATGTGGGTTGAGAGAGCCAAGTCGCCACGGGTTACGAACGCGGAGCTTCTTGCTGACCACAGATGGACGCAGATGAACACAGATGAAATGGCTTGTGTGCTCGGAATTAACGTGGAGTTTTTGAGTATCTGTGTTCATCTGTGTTTATCTGTGGTGATTCTGCATATGTTTTCTGTCGTGTCTGCATCATTGCAAATGGCCGCAGATGAACCAAGGACTGGCGCACCAATAAGTGTCCCCTCGTGGCGGATGCTGCCAGCATCCGAACCGACGCTGGCAGCGTCGGCCACGACAGTTATTTCTGCGCCGGTCCAAAATGGAATTGCGGGAGAACTCGGAGGGCTTACGCCCTGCCGCTCGCCAGTTGCCAATTGCCAATTACCAATTACCAGCTGCGGAGTCACGGCGGTTTTGCCTTCGGTGTCATTTGCCAGAGTTTTCCGGCGTCGGTTTCGAATGGGCCGAGTTCTTTGTCAAAGGCATCGATGTCCGTCTGAGTTGTTTCCCATTCGGTTGCAATGGAAAGCGATGAACCATCGACTTTCGTCGTTTCTTTACTTGGAGGCACAGCTCTGGAAACTGCCGTAGAATCTGCTTCGTCGAACAGCGATGCTGCGACGCCATAGATTCCAGCCACGCCTATGCAACTCGCAGCGATCAACACTGCTTTGCGGAGCGGTCTCAACGATACTCGCCAATTGCTTCTTTGACGTACGTGCATGCGGCATTCTTCGGGCAATTCGATAATCGTCGGCTGCTGCAGATGAGCCAGACATTTCTGCAGCAGCGTCGCGATGTGGTCCGCTGTCTGGATTCGATCATCCAGCGATTTCGCCAGCAGCCGCTGAATGATTCGATCCAGCCATTCCGGGATGCCGGGATTGACTTCCCGGATCGGACGTGGCTCCGTGTCCGTGATCCGGCGCAGAATGCCGTAGCTCGTTTCGGCTCGAAACGGCGGCCGGCCGGTACACATCGCATACATCACACTTCCCAGGCTGAACAGGTCACTGCGAGCATCGACGTTATCGCCGCGAGCCTGTTCGGGAGACATGTACTGCGGCGTTCCCGCGATGACTCCGCTGCGAGTCATGCTGGCGTCATCGACGGCTCGGGCGAGACCGAAGTCCGTCAGAGTGACACGTTCGACGCCGTCTTCCAGCAGAATATTGGCCGGCTTGATGTCACGATGAACCAGGCCCTGTCCATGTGCCGCCGCGAGCCCCGATGCGACCTGTTGCGCAATCCGGACGATCTCTTCCGCCGGCAACGGCCCCTGTCGATCGAGACGTCGTTGCAGCGATTCGCCGCGCAGATAGGGCATGACAAGAAACGGCAGCGGGCCATCATTCGACACGCCATGAATCACAATCACGTTCGGATGCAGCACTGTGGCCGCCGCTTTGGCTTCGCGAGCAAACCGTCGCCGGGCGGCTCCGCTGGAGGCCAGTCGCGGAGCGAGAACCTTAATTGCGACGGTCCGATCCAGCGGCCCGTCAAAGGCTTTCAACACGACACCCATGCCGCCCGAACCAATGACACCCGAGACTTCATAGCCGCCAAGTCGCCCGAGCATCTGTGGATTGTCGGTGGGATTCAGCATGCCCAGGACTTGAGCCACCTCTGCCGACGCTGCAGCCTTGCGGTCATGCACGTCGTGGCCATCATGACTGAGGTGTGATGCCGAAGATCCAAATGCCATCGAATCAAACGGCTGGTCCTGCAGAAACTCTTCTGCGTCGCTCCACGAAGATGGCTCCGCGGCCGCAAGCTGAATCTGCTGACAACAGGTCTCGCAGGTTGCCAGATGGCTATGGAATGCCGCTTCCTGCGCAGTGTTCAGTAAATCCGCGAGATAGCGTTCAATCAGCGATGGATCGCACGTTTCAGATTGCGTGTTCATATAGCGTCTTCAATAAAGTAGCCGTCACGCTCCGCCGTGACGAGCCTGGGTCTTTCGCATACACAAACCGATGCCATTTCGCCACCAAGAGCGGCCTGTCGCGCAAGCCCATAAGCCAGACTTAGCATGGTGGGGCTGCTGAAGGCTCATCACGACGGAGCGTGATGGCTACTTTTTGTAAACTCTCATAAAACATCGCACTCGTCCTCCTCCAGTTGTTTCACAGCATCTCTCAGTCTTCGAATGATGCGGCTGCGCGCGGCGTAGATGACGGCTTCCGATCGATCAAGCTGAGCCGCCGCGTCCGGAATGGAAAGGCCGTCGATCATGGTGATGGCAAACGCCTGCCACGTAATATGATCAGCTCGCGAACGGACAAGTTCCGCTGCCTTGCGAAAGAGCTGCCGTCGATATTCGCGTTCCAGTTGTGAATCGAGCCCGCCATCAGTCTTATTCTCGGCGTGATCGCTGGCCCGATTATCACCGCCCCCGATAGCGCGGTCCCTGGGTTGTCGTGTCAGCATGTTGATGGTGGCGTTGCGCGCGATGCGGCACAGCCAGTGCCGAAATCGCGTGGACTCATCGCGTCGCTCCCACGATGGCAATGCCCGAGCCACCGCAATCAGGACCTGCTGAGCAACATCCTGCGCATCAGCATCCTGCAGTCCTCGCCTTCTTGCGACGTTGTAGACCACCGGTCGATAGATCCGCGCAAACTGCTCCCACGCACCCTGATCGCCAGGATTGGCGACCCGAATCAGCAGGCTGTCTCGCGTATCTGGAACGTCATCCATCGGCCGTCCTCCGACCTGAGAACACAGGTCGGGAACTATTCTGACAGGTTGACAGCAGATTTTCCGGTTCCCGGAGACAATTTGGCGCTTCTGCAGTCAAAAGCCACCCCATTTGCAGCGAGAGCAGCAGTCTTAGTTTGATGGATCGGGTGGCCGGGGCTGAACTGAGAATCTGTAGGCCGGACCAAGCGGAGCGCCG
>JAYSPO010000930.1:0-2496 GCA_043722015.1 Candidatus Kuenenia sp.
TTCGCTAACCAATCCTGCGATCACCAACAGTCTGTCAAATGCGGAAAATCACGTTTGTGTAGTTCCGGCACGGGCCTACGCGAATTTGCTCCGGCCTACGTGAATAATCCGGGTTTAACGGCAAGCCGCAGGCGACAGTTACTGCTTGCGCCGACGCCTGCGGCTTTGCCGTTAAACGATTCAATCAACAGACCGCTAGCCGCGGGTTGTGCATTCGGTCAGCACCGGCGGCTAGCGCCTTGCCGCTCACAAAACCTCAAATCTGGCCGCGCGGAGTATAATTCGCCGTCTTGAGACACCGCCCGAGCCCCAGGCTATGGCTGCGTTGAATCGCAGATTTCTGATTTTCTGAAATTATTGCCGAAGATCCGTTGACATTAGTCACGTTGACAAATAAAACACGACCAAGTTGGTGGTATATTAAATCGACGCTTTGGAATTAGCCGATGAAACTCTCAAGGAAGTCTGACTACGCTCTGCGAGCCCTGTTCACCTTGGTAGGGTTTCGTGGACGAGGGCCAATGTCGATCAGGGAATTAGCAGAGAAAAACGACATTCCTCGGCGGTTCCTTGAACAGATCATGCTCGACATGAAGCAGCAAGGCTGGGTGCAGAGTATTCCGGGAAGGGTTGGGGGGTTTGAACTGGCGAAGCATCCGGAGCAAATCACAATGGGTGAAATTGTAAGGCATTTTGACGGTATTCTGGCGCCCATTGGTTGCGTTTCCACGAGCCATTACGAAGCCTGCACTCAGGAAAGTGCCTGTCGATTTCGCCGAGTCATGCTCGATATCAGAAACTATGTCGTAAAGATGATGGACGGGGCCACATTGGCAGGTGTTTTCGCAGGTGCTGTTGTGCGTCGCGAGGAAGTCTTTTCACGAGAAATCATGTACGGAGACGGCATCTAAAAGGTCGCCTCGTTTTTTTTGGTTGAATATATCACCTATTAAGTCGTGTTTTAAATCTTCAGGGAGTTAACAAATGTATCGAATCTGCAGTTCAGCGGTCTTGTTTGCTGTCACCTCCATGATGTTGGCTGGGTGTGACACGAACTCTGTGGGCGATTCCAGCCCGACGAATTCTCCAACCTCAGCAAGTGGTTCGGGCGGTGGAAGCGTGCAGTTGCTCAATGTTTCCTACGACCCGACTCGCGAACTTTGGAAGGACTTAAATAAGGCATTCGAAGGAGTACTAAAAACACAAACTGGAACCACGGTTTCCGTCAAGCAGTCTCATGGAGCTTCCGGCAGTCAGGCTCGTGCGGTGATCGATGGTCTGGAAGCGGATGTCGTCTCGCTGGCCCTTTGGACTGACACGGAACAGATTCATCGAAAGGGTCTGATCAAAGACGGCTGGGAGGACTCATTTCCCAACCATAGCCTGCCGTACACCTCGACAATTGTGTTTGTGGTCAGGAAAGGAAATCCAAAAGCAATTCATGAATGGTCTGATCTGATACGTCCGGACTTACAGATCATCACTCCAAATCCAAAGACGTCGGGCAATGGGAAACTTGCATTCCTTGCGGCATGGGGCAGTGTCGTTCTCAACGGAGGCACAGAGGATGATGCCCGTGCATTTGTGACGAAGCTCTACCAGCAGGTTCCGGTTCTGGACACGGGGGCTCGCGGTGCAACGTCAACTTTCGCGCAGAAAGGTATTGGTGATGTTCACCTGACATGGGAGAACGAAGCTCGTCTGGAGATCGCCGAAGCAAAGGGTGAACTGGTACTTGTTTATCCATCGATGAGCATTCTCGCCGAGCCGCATGTGGCTCTCGTGGATCAGAACGTCGACCGTCGGGGAACCCGTTCGGTCGCTCAGAAGTATCTCGAATTTCTCTACACGCCCGAAGGTCAGGCGATCATCGCCAAACACTTCTATCGGCCTTCGGATGCATCGGTCCTGGAGCAGCACCGTGCAGTATTTCCCGACCTGCGACTGTTCCGGATTACCGAGATCAGCAAAGGCTGGGACGACGCTCAGACCCGATTCTTCGCCGATGGTGGCGAATTCGACAAGATCTATGATGGAGGACGTTGAGTCATGAATACGCCCGCATACTCAGGACGTGAATTGCAACGTCCGAGACCGCAACGTTCGCCTTCAGTTCCCCGACTTCCGGTCCGGCTGCCTGATCCTTCGACGATTGCTGTTGTTCAGACTGCGGATTCAGCTCCAAAGCATGATCCCGTCAGCGATGATCAAATTGCAGCAAAAGTCCACGAGCGAATTGCCAAACTGGGAGAAGCAATCACAGGTCGAGTCGTGATTCGCGTTCACAAGGGGACAATCTTTGTGCATGGTGCAGTTCAGTCACAGTATCAACGACTTGTCGTCACTAGCGCTCTGCGACGTGTTCGTCCTGATCTGCTGATCCGGGACCGGATCGAAATTGTTCCTGCACCTTCAGGAGCAAGTCGTGTGTTGTTGCGAACGAAACTGCTGACCTGGGCATTGCGACTATCCAGTGCGGCAGCACTGGTGATTGTC
>JAYSPO010000931.1:0-1462 GCA_043722015.1 Candidatus Kuenenia sp.
CCGACAAATCCGCGTGTCGTGCGTTCGCAGTTGCTGACACAGCCGCAGTTCAGTTCGAGTGATCATCCGGTGCGAAAACACGCAGGTCTTGTGCCATCGTACGCCCATGGTTTGCTGATCTGTCCGACGTGCGACGAACGCATCGTCGCGGTCTCCGCCGAAGACAACGCCGTGCGCTGGGTATTTCGTTACGGTGGAAGCATTCGTCGCCAGGAATTGGGTGGTGATTCTCCGGTGCTGTTTGGCGGACGCGATCCGTGGGATTCAGGACGTGTCGATCTGGATGCACGCTGGACCGATTCGCTGCCTCGCATCGCCGGAAATAGTGTAATCGTGACGCCGCGCGATTCGGATGAATTGTTTTGTCTGGATCTGCAGTCCGGACAGGAACGCTGGAAGTTGGGACGCAACCAGTTTCATACGATTGCCGCGATTATCGATGACAAGATCATCCTGTGCGGTAATCGTATTGTTCAGGCGTTTCAACTGGACGACGGTCAGCCGCTCTGGAGTCAGTCGATTGTGGATGGAATCGTTTGCGGACTTCCGGCAACGGATGGTTCGTTGCTGCAGATCCCGACATCCGAACCTGCGATCGTCAGCCTTGATGTGCAGACGGGACGGAGACTGGTTACACAGCGATTGTCCGATAACAGCAGCGAGCTGTCAGGATCTCGCGGCCTTGAATCCCCCGGTAATCTGCTGATTATCGGCGATCAGTTACTGTCGCAGAATCTGGATTCGCTTCGTGCGTACTCACAGGGTTCCGCTGCATTGCATCTTGCGGATCAGGCGGTAGAACGCCTGCTGCAGCACGATTCGCCTGGCGCGATCGCGTTGCTCGAGCAGGGATTGAACGAAGCATCAGGTCGTACCGCGTCGCGCGATCTGCTCATCGAGGTTCTGCTGGAATCTCTGCGCACGGAGTTTGCGGCCAATCAGTCGTCGATCGGACGCATTCGGGAATTGATCAGTCAGGCGGACGAAGAGCGTCCGCTTGCCGAAGTGCTGCATCTGATGTTGGGGATGAGTCTGCCCGACGCCGCGTTGTTGCCTGAGCAGTTGAATCGTCGTTCGCAGCGTCAATTATCGGAACTAAGCCGGCTGATTGCTCAGGGGTTGAGTGAAAGCGATTCAATCAGCGTTCAGGAACTTGCCGATGCTCTGCGTTCCATGCTGCCGGAACTGATTGCCGGACAAAAGGAATCGGTCTCAACGGGCTCACTCCGGCGACTCAAGTCATTGACGGTCGTTTCCGGAATTCGCCATGCGCTGCAACGCCGCACTCCTCAGGATCGCATGGCCATTCAGTCGCAATTGCGCGATGCGGGTGTTGCGGCATTGACCCTCGAAGGCATCAGTCAGTTACAGTTTGTCCGGGACCTTGCCGCCAGCGGAATGCCACAACTGGCTCTGGATGTGCTGCAATCCATTGGACCAGCAGATGACGACCCCGGTGGCG
>JAYSPO010000932.1:0-2395 GCA_043722015.1 Candidatus Kuenenia sp.
ACGACGGCTCCCAGAGTGATGTAGGCAATCGTATTGACCAGAAACGAATCAGCGCCGGTGGGCGGGCGATCCAGCCACAACGTGGCAATCAGCACGGCAGCGTTTGTTGAGAGACCTGGAATCAATGAAGACAAGCTCATGATCAGCGTCACGCCGATCCAGAATGCCGGTCCTGGCGCGGTTCTCATGAATCCGGTGAAGACGGGCTCGCCGCAATACAGGGCATATCGCCCGCATTCGATGTTGTAGAACGCCTGCGTGATAATCGCGATGGTCGCAATCCACATCAGTCCGCCGCCATACTTCGCGGTCACGTCCGGACCAAACAACCATTCGCCGCCACCAATCTGAATCCCGCACATCACGATGCCGGGCCCGATCAGGCCGGCAAGATTGCTCAAGCCAAGTGGTTTGGGTGTCGGCAGATCCGCAGTGCCCCACGGCGGGATTCCGATACTTTCGTGTTCCGATGCGTGAACATTGTGCGTAGGCTGAACACGTGGAGGCAGGAATGGATTTGACGATTGCGGTTTGCTCCCGGTCATTTTCTGTAGTCTGCCTCCAGCTCTGAGTTCGCGTAATCGTGGTTTGTCAAGACAACGAATCGAGGTTAAATCTGTAGGCCGGACCAAGCGGAGCGCCGTTCCGGCAGGTCGGGCAAGTGCCGGAACGGCGCTCCGCCTGGTCCGGCCTACAGTTTCAACTCCAATTCAGAACGGAGCGGATTCATCAGCGGGACCGAAGTCACCTTCGTCATCCGGCGTTGCGGCAGCTCCTTCGCCCGCTTTCAGCAGTTCGTAATCCGTCGCTTCTGCGCTGAGGAAGTATTTGACTTCGCTCTGTTCATCGCGTTGCCATTTGCGTCCGGTCAGCCGATACGTGACCTTGATGGTGTCGCCGACGCTCAGATTGTCCACCATGTCGCAGCTGTCGGCGATGAACTCCAGCGGCAGATAGTTTGTGAAACGTCCGGTCACCTGTTCCAGCACGACCGTGCGTTTGCGAAACCCCTTCTGGCCGAAACTCTTCGTCGGTTCGATCAGATGAACCTGTCCCATCACTGTTGCTTCACTCATGACGTTCGTCTTTCCACTTGATCTCAGGACTTTTCAACTGACTGCTCACAGGTCACGCAATCCAACGTCGTGCTGCGACCGGACTATTTCGCGTCTGCTTTTTCTGTTTTGGCCTTTGCATCCGCTGGCGCTTCGTCTTTCACAACACTTGCCTTTTTGATGAAGTCGAGCTTCGGGAAGTTCTTGTTCAGATATTCGTTGCCGCTTTCCTGAACAAGACCCTGATCCGGCTGTTCGCGATACTGAGCGTTGATCGCATCGACAACGTCCATGCCATCCACGACCTGTCCGAACGGCGCAAATCCTTTGCTGTCGAGAAACGAGTTGTCCTTGAAGTTAATAAACAGCTGGCTGGTGCGGGAGTTTTTCTGGCCGCTCATAGCATATGTGATGAATCCACGTTGATTCGACTGCGTCACACGGTCGTCTTTGATGTTGGCTTTAACCCAGTTCTTCTGGACTTCAGGGTCGCCGTTGATGCCCCATTGGACCATGAAATCCGGCACAACACGGAAGAAACGACATTCGTCGTAGAATCCACTCTCGACCAGTTTGTGAAATCGGTCGGCACCATTCGGAGCCCACTCACGGTGCACTTCGACGGTGAAATTTCCTTTCGACGTTTCAAACAGCACTTTAATATGTCTCCGGGGCCTGATCCGCGGCGGCGGTTTCGTCAGCCATCAACCTGATTCCGGACGACAGAGCAACAGTCAACACGATCAGCAAAAGAGCAACAGTCTTCACAAAAACCTCCATTGTTTAAAGTTCGACTGTCTCGGATTCACTCACAAGAGCATGGAATCGCGTTGAAAAAGGTGTCTGGAACTTTGGAGGCATCCGAATACACCGCCGGAAAACTGATGCCGGAGAGTTCCAGACACATTTTTCAACCACGCTGGGACAGTCGACTAAAGTCAAAAAGCAAACGTCCGGATTCTAGCATTTAACGATGCAATGTATACGCAGGACGGCAACCTGCAGCACAGGATTTTTGTGGGAACCCGAGTGAGCGGCACGGAGATCGTGGAGCATTGATTGGGTAACTTCAAGTAGGGTGTGTGCAGCGATAGCGAAACACACCAGTTTCCAACGCTTTCCCCAGTGGTGCGTTGCGTTCCGCGCACCCCGCAATCAGATCGACAACCCGCCATATCGCACGCGGCTGGTATTGGCTCGTTTTTGCCGCGTGCCCAGCGGGCCGCGATTGTTCTATTTGAAATTTGCTGACTCTACCGGATTCTATGTGGTGCGGTGGAAACCTTGAAGTGAAGCGGATGACTGGAGGTTGTGGAGCCAATTCGGGTGGTAGGACCGAT
>JAYSPO010000933.1:0-1245 GCA_043722015.1 Candidatus Kuenenia sp.
AGTGCGGATCGGTTTTGAGATTTGCGAAGATGCGTGGGTTGCAGGACGACCGGGAAACAGGATGGCCGAATGCGGCGTGGATATCATTCTTAATCCGAGCGCTAGTCACTTTGCGTTCGGCAAGCATGAAATTCGTAAACGCTTCGTCCTTGAAGGCTCACGTTCGTTCGGCGTCAGCTACGTTTACGCCAATCTGATCGGCAACGAAGCTGGCCGAGCAGTCTACGACGGCGGCGCGTTGATTGCTTCGGGCGGTGATCTGATTGCTGCTGGTCCGCGATTCCGCTTCGATGAAACGGATGTGGTGGCAGCCGATGTGGATGTGGAACTGACTCGTACCCGGCGGGCAGGGATCCATTCGATGGCAACGCATATCACCGACGATGTTTTTGATCGCATTATTGCGATTCCCGGAAAGTTTATTCCTGTTGAAAGTCCGCTGGAATCTCCGCGCGAGTTGCGGACGGAATCCAAAGTTGATGAATTCACGCAGGTGATCGCGCTGGCACTGTTCGACTATCTGCGAAAGAGTCGCTCCTGGGGTTTCGTGGTCAGCATGAGCGGCGGGGCAGATTCTTCAGCCTGTGCCGTGTTGATTCGCAGCATGGTCGAACGGGGAATTCAGGACCTGGGACTTGATGAGTTTAAAGCCCGGCTGAGCTACATCCCAAAACTGTCTGAAGCAACCTCCGCGGACGCATTGATGCATTTACTGTTTGCGGGGATGTATCAGGGCACGCGGAACAGTTCGGAGGTGACTCGCCACGCAGCGGAACAGGTCACGCGCGGTGTCGGGGGAAATTACTTTGAAATCAGCGTCGATGAAATTGTCCAGAGTTACACGACTGCGATTGAACAGACGATCGCCCGCAAACTCACATGGCAGCAGGATGATATCGCGCTGCAGAATATTCAGGCGAGAACTCGATCACCCTCCGTGTGGATGCTCACCAACATTCGCAACGCACTCCTGCTTTCGACGAGTAACCGATCGGAAGCCGCCGTGGGTTATGCCACGATGGACGGCGACACATCCGGGGGACTCAGTCCGATCGCCGGCATCGACAAAGCGTTTTTGCGAGAATGGTTGCGGATCGTCGAGATAGACGGATCGGCAGGCGTCAAGCCGGTCTCGACGTTGCATCTCGTCAATGCGCAGCAGCCGACCGCCGAGTTGCGACCGAGTGCATACGAACAGACGGACGAGGGCGATTTGATGCCGTATCCGCTGCTGGATCATATCGA
>JAYSPO010000934.1:0-1150 GCA_043722015.1 Candidatus Kuenenia sp.
GCTGCCAGCATCCGCGACAACGTTTTTTGTAGCGTTGGCTACGGCAGTTATTGCTGCGCCGATCCTGACGACAGTTATTGCTGCGCCGATCCTGATCCGATATCCACGCTTTGTGTCGTAGCCGAAGTCGCACGACTTTGGACGCACGGGGAAAAAGTCCGAATTCTCACGAATTCGGCTACAACCCGGCTCACTCCGTGGAATGTCTTTGGTGCTTCCGCATTTGTAATAAAGCGGGAATCTGCGAGCGGAACATCAACTGTGGTATGATTCGCCCGTCAGATCCGTCCCAGCAACTGACAACGGACAACGGACAACGGACCTCCTCAAACATACTCCGCGAACTTGAATTCAGCTTCGTGGAAGGCCCGCCATCCACCGAGGAATACCACCACGGACACGAGTGCGCTCACGATCAGACCCGCGACATCATGCAGGCCGTAGCCCATCAGGCAATCGCGATAGGCGTTGAGAATGGCGATCATCGGATTGGCCGAGGCGAGCCATCGCAACGCCGGGTGGTTCACAAACTTGATCGGATACATCACATTCGTCGCGAAGAACCAGAGCTGCAATACGAAGGTCATCAGATATTTGACATCGCGGAAAAAGAGGTTCGCCATCGAGACGATCAGCGAAAGCCCGGCCACCAGCAGCAGTTGTATGATCAAAATCACCGGCAAAAAGGCCAGCATCGGGGTCACATGCACATGCGGGCCGGCCAGCGAACCATCGCGAAACGCATAGAAGCCATATACCGGAATCAAGATTGTCAGAGAGATGGAGAAATCGACGATCGCCCCGGCGACAGTCCCCAGCGGAAATACTTCACGCGGAAAGTAAATCTTCGTCACCAGCCGGCTGTTGCGCGTCAGGCTTTCCACACTTGCGGATAAAGTCGAATTGAAGAGCGTCCAGGGGATGACCCCCGACAATACAAACAGCAACGGCGGCATGAAGTCGCGATCCGCCGCGTCGATCTTCATCGGCCCGAACTGTATGATCGCCCACAATACCAGGGTCTGGATCAACGGCATTAGAAATGCCCAGGCCACCCCCAGCACCGACTGCTTATAGCGCACGCGAATATCGCGCCACGCCAGCATCGCCAGCAAGCCGCGGTAGCGGACCAACTCCCCGAACATTTCAC
>JAYSPO010000935.1:0-4946 GCA_043722015.1 Candidatus Kuenenia sp.
AAAGATCGGCGACAACCGTGCCAGTTATTTAACGCCGACCATTGTAGTTCACGGTGACAGTCCGACCAGCACTCGATACACTCAGTCCGCCCTCTGATCGGGCCGGACTCCGCAGACTTGAGCGAAATCCATGAGGCGGAATGTTCAGCATATGATCTGAGCATCCGGCTAATCGCCAGCCGCATTGATCGCAATTCGTTATTTGGCAATCTCGAAAACACAGTCCCCCGTCGTCAAACTCTATGTGGTGGCATCGCCAGAATAACCAAAGCAACGATATCAATCCTTATCTCGGCGTCGGCTACACGATTCCTGAGCAATGGACCGTTCGAAAGCATGAAGCGGTCAACGGAATTCAACTCTTGCCACCCGTAACGCATTCGGTGTATCCCGCTTCTATCTTTCTTCGCGTCTTTCCTGATATGCAAAACATGTCACCCGAATACGCAGTTGACACCTATGTCACCGCGAAGAGGGCGTCTACCGCACGATTCGAACCGTTTCAGCGGGAATTTAAGGTGCATCGGAGCGGATTCGTGTATGCGAGCATCGAATACACGATTGAGGCAAACAATTTCACGCGGAGCGAGTCCCATCATGTGATCGCATTCGACGTGGATGGCCGGGCATCAGTCACAGCATCCGCCTGTTGCAATTACTGGCAACAGTTTGTTCCATTACGCGATTCGTTCGTAGCTTCGTTGGTTGTCTCGAGGCCAGAGGTGGCGATCGCGGACCATTTCCAAGAGAATCGTTCTTCCTGATTTGGGAAACTCGCATGTCCTCGAATCAGGGCCAAATAACATATAAGGGTTTGACTTCGCGAGTGCGGACGGAGAACGCGGAGTAGCGTTCAGGGTCGAGCGGAGTGGGCCTGTGCCGGTATGGACCATCCGAGCCGAACTTCAACGCATTTTGTTCAGGAAGCCCGGTGGAGTTGCAGCGGCAGGCGGCGTATGGGAAAAGCAAGTTGCAGCTTCGCTGCGAGTGTTCAGTTCTCAGTGAGCAGACGCCGCGGCCTGAATCGCGACCGGCAGGGAAATCGAAGTGACAAGCCCTTCTTTAGTTTGTAGACTCAGTCGTCCCGCTGAGTGACCTCGATTGATTCCGCAGACTTGCATCCAATCCGCGAGATGGAAAAAGTTCAACGTGCGGTTTCTGCGGTCGGCTGATCGCCAGCGGTATAGATCGCAAATCGTCATGTGTCTTTTCGAGGCTGAATCGTGGATGCCGAATCTACTGAACGACGGAAACGAACGGCTGCGATATTGACTGAACGCGGCATTCCGTTTCGCGGCGATCTTCCTGTCTTGGCCTGCTCTGAACATGCTGCGCTCCGTGGGCAAGCCGATGTTGCACTTCGCTCCCTCGCGCTTTGTGTAGTCATGCTGAAGGCGCTTGAGTACCCTCGCGAATCCTACGCTGAGGCTGCTGAAAGCAAAGATGCGCTATCGGCGTTGTCGCCGGATGAAAGGGCATTCCTGTCGAATGAGACACCGACCGATTTTGATGTAGCTCAATTCTCGTGGCGCGGTGAGGCATGCCGTACACTGCTCTGGTCGTTGGGTTTGATCGAGTCTTTGGGGGCTCCAACTGATCAATTTGACGCTGAAGAGCTCTTGGACGTTTTTACGGATGGGTGGCGTGCTAAAGCCACGTTGCGCCCGAAAGATGAAATTTTTGACGAGCACGATATTATTTATCTCTACCATTGGGCCGTCCGGGGTGCCCTTGTCGGAACTGTTCAATGCAACGAAGTCATCCCGAGTGTTGTAATTGAACGCCACTATTCCCTGAACTGGTTGATCACATATTGCAACCAAGAGTGGGATGAAATAACGACAGACACATAACTTTTAAGGATTCTTCTTCGCGAGTGCAGACGGAGAACGCGGAGTAGCGTTCACGGGCGAGCGGAGTGTTCCGACAATCACGCAGCTTCTGTCTCGTCCTGATTCGCCAGCGACGGCAGCCGAGCTTTGGCGTTGCGATAGTCTTGTAGCTTTCCGAGTGCTTTCAGGTACATTCGCTGAGACTTCTGCGTCTGTTCGATTGAGAACTTCAGGACTTTGGGGTTGGGGCAGTTTTGGATTGCACTTGGTTCATTCTGAGCCCAGTAACTTTGCCGCTGCCAACACAGAAGTACTTCCGCAACCAAGAGGCGTTCTATGGGCGAGTTCCCCTCTTCCAGGTGCTTTGCACGCAATGCTGCATTGTGCATTTGAAGGCATTCCAACTGATACAAATCTTTCCTGCAAAGGACATCGCCCCACTTCGTTAGGGCCACCGCTCCGGCGTTTCCAAGTTCTCGGTAATGTCGGACATCCTTTCGCATCATCGCACGAAGCCGCTTCATCACCGTCGCATTTCCGCCTTCTGCTGCGGCTTTCAATTCTTCAAAGCTCATTTCTTCCACAGATTTGGATGGTTCAGAAGCGTTGTTCGTTTTGCCGGCGTCACCAGGCTGATCAGTTTGGTTCGCGGCTGACTCCCTCATGAATTTTTCGTGAAGCTGCTGATTCAACTGTTGTGCCTCGCGAGACATCCTGGCAGCGTGCCCATTCGACGTCGATCTTGAACTGTGTTGCTCTTGCGGTGACTGACTGGTTGCTGGCTTTGAGGTTTTCTCTCGTGCCGAAGTGTCGCCTTTGGAGCGTCGTGGTGTCTTGCCAGCCGTCGCCGTGGAGGTCTTTGTAGATTCCGTCGCCACACTTGATTCCGTTTTCATGATCCTTCTCCATCCGCGAGAACGCGGGTTATGAAATCCTGCTTCGAACATTTCAGTCGTGATAAATTCAGAAACTTGTTTTGAATAACTTTTCAGCAGTTCGTCAGCCTCCTGAGTCTCGGCCCTTATTCGCCTGAGCGCTTCGGCTTCGACGTGTCTGGCAGCATTCCGCAACGTCAGCAAGTTGGCCGCCACGTGTGCGTCAAAACCATTGCCAAAATACACTTTCGATTTCCGGCCGTCAGGCAGCCGTCGGTGCTGGTAGAAGTAGCTGTTCGATTTTCGCTTTTCCCAGCCCATCTGCGTATTCACTCGCGACATCAGTAATGTTGATCGCCGACCGCAGGCTAATAGTTTCCAATCGTCGTCGCAATACGCAATCGTTTCGTCAGCGATAGACAGTTGTAGGTGCGTCGTACCGTTCGATCGGTAAGGAATGCATCTCAGCGTTTTGTTTCGATCATCACATACTTTGCAGTCACTCTTTTTCATTGAGCGTTGCCTTAAGCTCCTCGAATTGACACGAAGCGCCTGTTAACGATCCTGTTTTTGCAGCAGTAACCAGCACTTGAACGGTTTGAAATTCTGCCGTCAGATTCATGAATCCCTGTGTTTTTACTGAGAAGCTGATTGATTCAGAATAATGTCCACGACCGCAAAGATGCTTAAATCGCGTCATTCATTGTGCGGCAGTCAGAAACTGTCCCGTCTGAGATTTCAGTACTCGTAGCTGTCACTCGAGACTCTGAACGTTGACTGACTGTTCAGGCTTAACGGGATTGATGAAATCACGTCAGGCAGCAACAGCGATGCTGGATACAGTAAAGCTCTGGAGTGCCCCGCAGATCGCCTGAAACCGAAACTGATGGCATGGGCTCCTTTCAAGTGGATGTCGCGGCAGCGGCAGCACAGGAGATGCATACGGGCATCGCTGCTCACTCAGCGACTTGTGAATCCGGATTGTCTCATTCGGAATGGAACATGGAGTAATTCAACAGGCAAACTCGCCAGAGGCATCAAGGACAGTATTACTGCCCATGCTCGAATCTGATTCGAAGTGACGGTTACAATTTCAGCTTTGATGTTCCGGTGGATTGTGCCAAAGCATTGGACTCACAGAGATCCTCGATACTCGTGAAACCAGCAGCTGGATCAACCTGCGTTAATTGAAGGTTTCGCATCAGCGAATTCAGTCCGCAGGTTCAATGATGATTAATTGCAGTTGCAGTGCGGATTGCAATAATCGACGTAAAGCAGTTTTGACTCTTTACCAGTTCAATTCAAATAGATCACTCAGACAGACAGATCTTGACTTGATCGTTTATGTTTTACCTGTGCTCAACCCCGACTCCGACAGGCCCTTCTAAAGAAGGGGCCCTGTCTGTCTGAGTCAGTGATGGTGAATTGTGAAGCAGACAATTCATTGTCTGTCTGAGTCTGTCTGAGTGTCGGGCTGATCTATCAAGAGTTGATAACCGTTATGGGATTTCCCGTTCTTCATCACCTGACAATGTTTCACTTCACTGTTTGTTCGCTGCGTTCAATGCCAGATTGAGGTTGTTCGAATTCAGTTTTGCAACTTGTCCGATTACCTCTTTGTTTCACCGTCTGGTTTGGATGAGAGCACTTCGATTACCTTTGAAGCGCTGCTAATCGTATCGCCTGCCGTCTTCTCTCGTTGAACCTCTTTCTGCATGGCTGGCCGGCACGGACGTGTTGATCCCTACAAAGACTGATGAAGATTGTCGCATCCTCATCGGCCACCGGCTTCATGCTCGAAGCTGATCTGCCGTGACGGTTACTATTTCAGCTCTGTTGTTCGAGTGAGTTATGTCAACGTTTTGGAATCACAGTGATCCTCGACATTCTTGAGACCAGCAGTCGGAACAGTCTGCGTTATTTGAAGGTTTCTGTACCGGGGCAATTCATTTCATCAGTTCGGATAGATCACTCCGACACATCTTGTTTTGATCTTTATGGAGTGAGTACGGACGTCTTCGAGCATGATCTGGAGGGCAACCTACAGCGACGGCGCAAAGTCCGGCATGTATCAGGCTCCGCCGGGGCTGCGGGTGTACGTTTCAAGAGTCGGCTCAGCTACTGAGAATCGCCCGCTCGGAATTCTCACGCTGGAGGAAAAGCTCCTCCAGCGTGCGTGCGGTCGTCATGTCGCTGGATCGGTAGCACGAACACAACCCTCTGGAGTGCTCGAACGGAT
>JAYSPO010000936.1:0-4970 GCA_043722015.1 Candidatus Kuenenia sp.
AACCCTGGTGAGAACAAAGTTGATGCACGAGAACAACCTCGACAAATCGTCGGCTGAAAATCTTCGCGGAGCAACAAGAAATCAACTGTTAGTAGTACAGAGTTACACACAGAGCAGCAAAATCGAAGGAAGAAATATCCTGACTCAATCGGTGGATGTTGTGTATGTGACCAAGCGTCACACTTGTCCTATGCCGCCATTCGTAATGGTCGCGAAAGAACGCAGACGTGTTTGAATGGCGCGGCGGGATTTATCAACGCCAGTGCTGCAGGATCCAGTCAGCCGGGCGGATGTATTTGTAGACTCGCTTGTACCATGGCGCGGGCCATGTACCGTCGAGGGCTTCATGAGGATTGGGGCGACCGGGGAATGCCACTAGACGGGCTCCGGCCGGAAGCATGGGCTGACGAAACCAGCGAGTCACGCCGCGTGGGACACAGTGTCGCTTGAAACTGCGGCACCATTCCGATGGCCAGAATGCGATCGACTTCTCAAGGCACGCCGAGATGTAGGTCTGCGAATTCGGATATTCTGCGAGCACCGATCGGAAATCGTTGAGGAAGCGATTCAGAATTTCCGGATGACTGCCGACCGTGAACCGATACGCTGATGTGTTGCCGATCAGTCGATCCGGGTGAGTCCAGTTATGGATCACGCAGAAGTCTGCATCGGGCTGATACGTAAAAAAATCATCAAGTCCGCCAGTGATCACGATGTCCAGATCCAGGAACAATGCTGTGCCGTTCAACCCGGGCGGTTCGTTGGCCCACAGCGACAACTTCCGCCAGCCGCGATTGCGTTTAGGTGACGGAATATCGACTTCCGGACAATCGAAACATTCAACTTCGCTGCGGATTCCGATGCTTGAATCCGTGTAGCACACCAGACGAAAGGGCTCCTGAGTATTGCGAGCGATCATCGAATACAGGCGATTCACGTAGTCTGCACCGTAAGCGGTACCCCAGTTCATGCAGACGAATTGATTCATTGAATCACCTTTGATTCACTGTCGAGGACTCCGAAGATCTCTGCGAATCCGTGGCGGATAACATCGTGTTCGACGACTCGCTCAAACCACGCAGTGTTCATCGCATCCGGAATTCCGAGACCAGTTTCCGGAACATATCGGGCAAACAGTTCGACGAAGCGTTCAGGTTGCAGAAACGCAGCCTCCCGACCGCGGCGTGGCTTGAGCAGGTTGTGAGCCAGTCGCAGATAATCGAAACGCTGCTGATCGAACATGATCATCGAACGCAGCGGTGCGAATTCGAAATCGATGATGACCACTGATTGAAAGTCGGGAGCAATCAACAGGTTGCCACAATTCAGATCCATATGAACCACGCCGTTGTCGTGCATCTCACGGATCGCATTCAAGGCCACGGGCAGAAGGTCCCACAGCAGATGACTGTGATACCGCAACACATCCGACAATCGCGGCCACGGAAGCCAGTGATTGGCGAGGAAGAATTCGCCGCGCGCGATCAGCCGCGGCGCGATGCCGAGTGGTGACAGTTGTCGATACGCGCGGGCTTCGCGATGAATGCGGTGTTCACCGGGCAAGGGAACGCGAGGAAGATGCGGCTCTTTCGGCGGCCGATCGCGGCCGGGCACATTCATACGGACGCTGGCCAGAATTCTTGATCTTTGCGAATCCGCATGCGCCAGGTAGATCCGGTCGAAGCCACCGCCGGACAATGTGGGTCGGAGCGTAACGGGTTGTTTGAAGACGACGCCAAGCTGCCATTCAACCTGCCGACGGCGTTCAGCCAGTCGCTGATGATCGATCCATGCATTCAGAAGCCGGAGAGGAGACATCAGGCAACCGCCTTTCTGTTGCCTGCTGTTTCTGTCGATGATTCATCAGATCGTCCTTCATCCCGCAGCAGTTCACAGATCGCGGTCGCGGCTGCCTGAACCGAAGGCAGGTTCGCCAGCAGTACAAGATCCGATGGTTGCTGTCGCAGAGCTTGTTCGAAGAGCATGCGTTGATAGGTGTCGTGGCCGGGGGCCGACATTTCCTGTTTGCGGCGTGTCAGTTCCGCATGTGGCAACGTCAGGAGAACGCTGGTCACAGCCGGAATCAATGCTTCAATCCATGTCGCGCCGCGTGCCAGGATCGGCAAGTCGGATTTGCGGTCGGTGATCAGAAAACTAGCGATGGAACGATCGAGAATTGTGGTGCGTGGTAACTTGTTTAGCTCATGGTCGGGGACCAGTCTGCTGTCACTCGTGCTTTGAAGTGTCGGGTGGCCGGGGCTGGACTGAGCGGAGCGAAGGTAGCCCCGGGGTTTCGGGCTGGCGCCCTCCAACTCCGGCCCCCCATCAATCCATTTGTGACAGTGCTCCACGCAGTTTTCAACAGTCACAGACGCCCTCGGTCTTGATCCCTGACGACCTGGGAAACACATATTGATCCACATTGCGGCTGTGGCCCGGAGCGTAACAAGAGGTGCCGAGCGGTCATCGAACATGCCGCGATCGGCGCCTCGGAGTCGCTTCATCAGGCCGCTGATGAACTGATACGTCAGCGAGCGACGATAAAACTTCTTCGCAACGACCGACGTCGCTTCCGGATTCAGCATCGCGAGGGCCGAGACGACGGACGACTTGCCGGCTCCGTCACTTCCAATCACTGCCAGCGCGGGACGGTGCCTGAGAACGGTCTTTCTGAGTTCGGTCATCGGTGCTCGGCGTCGCCGAGGTTCAAGCACGGACAGTCCACGATTGCTCGGCACATTCGCAAGTCGCAGCAGAAGATAGTCCTCCGAAAACACGATGAACTTCGGAGTGATCATGATGGATCGTGGCAGTTCATCGGCAACAGCACGCAGAGCGGCCAGCAGATCATGCGAGATTTGTTGACATGTGTGTTGCGGCGTCCATGAGACAAGTCGCGCGCAGGCGCGAGCGATGCGTTCTCGCACCGCGGTCGCTGTGATCTTCCTGCGTTTGGCGGCATGGTGCTGAATCAGCAGGCAGAGATCAATGTCTGGCGGGAGTTGGCGCAGTGCGGGAATTTTTTCATTTGTGTGGATTTGAGCGTCGGGAACGGACGCAGTCAGCGTACTCAACAGTCGGTCCGCCGGGATGCAACTGTGGCGACGACGTGGGAGTTGATCAAAACTTGTCCACAGATCGATCATCAGTTTTTGCGCACAATCGAGCGACCACAGAATCAATTGCGCCTTGGCCGGGGAACCTTGTTGGATCCGGCAATGAATTCGCCCTTGCGTGCAATGTGCAAACGCTGCGCGAAGTAACTGCTCACGCTGCGATTCGGTGAGCAGCAGGTCGATGTCATCGCAGTGGCTCTCGAAGCATGCCGTCAGCGGTCGCAACAGTACGACGCGACCGTCCACCGCGCGCAGCAGTTCGTTGAGCGCAACAAGAAGGCCGCTTGCTGGATCGAATGACGAATCGACGCTGGTGAGACGGGACGCAGAATGCATCTGCGTGGTCCTGTGGGATGAGATGTGACAGGGAAGAAAAATGAAAGAGGAGCGGTAGCCTATCGGATTCATGAAATTGAACTCAAGATGAGATCTGTCTTGACGTTTTTCGGCCAATCCGCGTAGAACCCCCGGTCTGCCGCAACGATCGTCAGTCTCTGTGTGTCGAATGAAAGTGCCTGGTCAACCACCCGATGAAACGTGCCTTCTTTTTGATTCTGGGGATCGTGGTTTCCGTTGCCTGCTTCGCGTTGTCGCTACGGGGCACAGATACGAAGGCATTGAAGGCCGGATTTCTGAATGCCAACTACTGGTCACTGCCGATCATGCTGGCGCTTCTGTTTGGCTTTTACTGGCTCAAAACGCTGCGCTGGCAATGGCTGCTGGCACCTGTAGCACCGCTGACGATGAAGCAGTTATTCCCCCCCATGTTGATCGGATTTGCCGCGAACAATCTTCTGCCCGCGCATCTCGGAGAGTTCATTCGTGTGTTCGTTGTGCGGCAGAAATATGGTGTGCCGGCGAGCACTGTCCTGTCTACTGTCATACTTGAACGCATCTTCGACGTGCTGGCAATTCTCGCACTCTTTGGTGTGGGGTTAGCTTTTACAGATGACCTGCCGGACAACTACCGCAACGGAGCCCTGCTGCTGGGGGCGCTTGCGGGAATGGTTGTTGGGGGAGTTATCATATATCTGATCTGGACAGAACCTTTCATTCGCCTTCTTACCTGGAGTTTGTCTCTGCTGCCATTCTTGCCTGCGAAACTATCAACCGGGCTGGTGGAGATGCTGCGAAAAGGCGGCGACGGTCTGATTGCGTTGAAGAGGGGCAAAGCGTTGCTGTTGATCGTCGTCACGTCATTGCTGCAATGGCTCCTGAATGGACTCATTGCATACGTTGCGTTGCGTGCGTTTCAAATTGATGTGACGCTGGCCACAGGACTGATTGTGACGGGCGTGACAGCGTTCGGAGTTACGATCCCGTCAACGCCCGGCTACTTTGGTGTGATTCAGGTGTGTTTTCAGGTCAGCATGAATGCTCAACAGTTGAAGCCCGATCCATCGCTGGTCCTTGGTTCTTCACTGTACTATCACATGAGCATGTACATTCCCGTGACGATGCTGGGTTTGTATTTTCTTCACCAATCGGGATTGAGTCTGAAGGATCTGCGAAAAGCGGCTGAGAAGTAGTTCGACTGTCCCGGATTGGTTGAAAAAGGTGTCAGGGTGTGCCGGGATAAACCGGTTTGGAATAGAGAATGACAGTATCTTACGAAGAAGATTTAGCCAATAGCTTCGGCCTTCAGCGGAGGGGCGATTTGCAAACCGAAATTGTCTTAAGCGTCCGTGCGAAGGGTAACGCAGGCCAGCCACTGAGCTCCGACATCACCACTTTCGTGTGCCGATCCTGTCCTGTCAGGGAGAAGGCAACATCGCAGCGATCGCAATTGGCGAGATCGGTGCGGACACGGCGGAGTCAACGAACCTGTGCATGCGTGGAAATTCCAAACGCGAG
>JAYSPO010000937.1:0-7761 GCA_043722015.1 Candidatus Kuenenia sp.
TTCAACGACGAAGGCCCACCATCCGGGAACACAGACACTCTGGCTGGGTCTGCAACGAGTCAACGACCTTGCAATCGCGTGGAACACATACGGACCAGGGAAAATCACCCCAACCATCAAATCTTTAATGCCACAAAAAAGATGTGTGGTACGATGAGGGCTGACGCCCAGCCGCTCGCCTTGCGTGTTTTCACGCGCATCATCCGCTGTCCATGTATTTCGGGGAATGGCTGTCGGCATATGTCACTTTGACGACACTCATTGTCCGATTCGCATCACGATCACCCCCCTACACCGACCGTAGGTCGCAGTAAATCGAAGATTTCACTTGCTTTTTGAGTTTCGGCAGTTTTGGCATGAGACTCGCATCACAGATTACGCAGGTGTTAGTTTCAACGGTTTCTTTCCAGGACAGAAAGAAGGAGCAGTGTGATGACGAGATTGCTTTTTGCAGCCAGTGTTGTGTTGGCACTGAGTTTGTTCGGTTCAAGTGATGCGTCGGCTCAGCACTACGGGTGCAACTCAGGCTATGGCGGCGGTTACAGCAGTGGCTACGGCGGTAATTATGGAGGCTACGGCTACGGCGGCGGATATTCGTCACCGCGGCTTTCGGTTTCCGTGGGTTACGGAAACTACGGTGGATATGCAACGCAGAATTATGGAAACTCAGTTTACAATTCTGGTTACGGTGTCAACCATGGGTACGGCGGTCATCGCACATGGCACGACACGAGCCATTTGGACTACCACGCGCCTTCGCTGGTTCCTCACCGCGGTCACTTCGACTATGTCCCCGGACATTACGACGTGCATCGCACGGGTCACTGGGATCGTCACGGCCATTGATTTCTAACGTGGCACACGCCTGTCGGCCTGTAGTCGGCGGGTGGATTGAAGCTGTCGCCTCTGACAGTTCGCATGGCGACCGTGGCTGATTTGTCGCGGTCGCTTTATTCTTTCTTTCATGCACAGGAGCCTGATGTCATGATGATGTCCAGAATCTTCTTCGCTGCGGCACTCACAATCGTCCCCTCACTTGCTACATCGGCAGCTTTCGGGCAGTACGGATTCCATGTGGATCATCATGACCATGCCATACGTGACAGCCACGGCCATGTCATTGGCCGTTATCACCATGATGTGATCCATCATGATGCACAGCACATCGTGCCACATCTGAACACGGTTCATCAAGGAACTTACTATCGTCACGATGGGCAGTCTTATTACCACGGACAAACCGCCATGCTGGGGACGTTGCAGGCTCCGCCGACACCTCAGGAGATTACGTTCGGCGGTTACGGGCATGTCGATGACCTTGCGATGCGGCTGGAAACTCTGATGAATGAGCTGTGTCTGGATCTGTACTACAACTATTCACACAATCCTGGGTTCCTCGAAACATACTCAGAGGCGTATTCGCTGCTTGAAACCGCCAGGTTTATTCACGCTGCAGAACATGCTCACGATCGTGATGCCATCAGTCGCAAACTTGGCGGAGCAGACGCTCTGTTCCATCATGTTGAAGATGATGTGCTTGGCTGGTCTCGCGTGCATCGCCGACAAATCGGTACGCTCGGAATTATCAGCAAGATGGACATGGCCGAATCTGTGCTCCATCATCTGATGCAGGATGTGGGTGTGAAGCCGGAGATTATCGAACAGGCTCCGGCGCCGCCGATTGGGGGGCTTGAACTTGCACCACCGGCACCGATTCCGCCACAGTAAATTGACTCTTTGTGTTGGTTTTGCCCGCGTCGGAGACACGGGGCACACTGAGTGTAACACTTCCGCCACAGTCGATTGACTCATCGTGTGGCGCAGGCATGTTGCCTGCGATCAGGCGAGCGGCAGAAAAAAAATACCGTAGCTGAATTCGTGAGAATTCAGATCTCCCCTGAATTCTCACGAATTCAGTTACGGGAGCGGGACGGTTTCAACTGCTGTCGTCGGCATTCGTAAAGTACGATGCCGGCGGCGACTGCCGCGTTGAGTGAGTTCACTTCACCCAGCATCGGGATGGCGACATGTGTGTCGCAGAGTGCCAGCAATTCCGACGCGATGCCGGACGTTTCACTTCCGATGAGCACGACAGTCGGTCGCGCCAGATCGACTTCCCACAGCGTCGTTGCAGATTTCTCCGACGCGGCGATGATCTGAAACGCGGCCTGTTTCAGCATCGTCACGGCCTCAGTCAACAGCGGGACGCGAAAGATCCGTTGATGATTCACCGCACCGGCCGATGACCTGGCGACATGCGGTGTGATGGCCGACTGATATCGTTCGCCAATCACGATGCCATCCAGTTTCATCGCGTCGCAGGAACGCAGGATCGCCCCGAAATTGTGTGCGTCCTGAATGCGATCGCAGACGACAAACAATGGTGTCAGGGCCGCTGCACCGGATGCTGCGGAGTTCGATGCCGCATGTTGAGTTGCCGTGCGGGCTGTCAGCGTCAGTGATTCGGAATCTTCGCAGGGAAATTCTCCCATGCGTGCCAGAAACCCCTGATGCTCGTACGTCTGGCTCAATTCCGTCAGACGGTCCGAATCCGTGAGTTCCACCGCGATATCGAGCGGCTCAGCCAGACGTTCGACTTCTGCAAGTTCCGGCTCTGGTTGATTCGCATCGACAAAGAGTTCGACGATCGGCCACCGCCCTGCCTTCAGGGTTTCCAGCACGGCGTGTCTGCCCCAGAGCCAGCTTCTCTGATGGTTCCCGGCAAGTCCTGAGTTCGATCGTCGGTTTCGTGATTTCATGGCGGGAGTTTAACACGACTCCCTTGATCAGATTCCTCAAATTGGCGACAGGATTATGAAAAGCCTCAGGATTGTACGGGATTCTTCAAGTAATACTGCCTCCCGATTGACATGGAACCGCCACCCACAATAATCGCGGTTTCGCGGAGGCCAGTACTTTGTCAGGCTTTAAAAAAAAGGGGGTCAGGAACCAATAGCCAAATGGCCCAGAGGGTGCTCCGCACTATTGGTTCCTGACCCCTTTTTTAAAGCCATTGATGGGTTGTGTGCCACTGGCTCTGCCAGTGCTCCCCATTTGCAGGAAGCACTGGCAGAGCCAGCGGCACACATCAATACACGACTGACAATGCACTAGAATCTCCGCTCCCGTTTCGGCATTCGTCAGGATTCCTGTTCTTGCTCGCAATTAAAAAAACGATCCCGCTTTACCTGAACGAACAAGAACGTGAAGGTCTGCGCGCGGCAGGCAGATTCAATGCGCAGTTGATGGATTTTCTGCGAGACCATGTCAAGGCGGGCGTCAACACACTTCAGCTTGACAAGCTGGCACATCAATACACACTGGACCACGGCCACAAGCCGGCATGTCTGGGATATCTTGGATATCCGAAGACGATCTGTACCAGCATCAATGAAGTCGTCTGCCACGGCATCCCGAATACTCGTCCGCTGAAAGACGGTGACATTATCAATGTGGATATCACGACGATCGTGGACGGTTGGTACGGCGACCAGTCTGAAACGTTTCTGATCGGCCCGATCAGCAACAGTGCGAAACGACTGGTGCAGGCAACGTTCGACGCACTGTTTGTCGGGATTCATGCGGCTCGACGAGGTGGCACGGTGACGGAAATCGGACGGGCCATTCAGTCATTTTCCACAAAGGCAGGATTTTCCGTTGTGCGTGAATACCAGGGACACGGCATCGGTCGCGACTTTCATCAGGAACCCGGCGTGCCACACTATCCAGTTCTAACGTCGAATCGCGATCTGCTCAAAGCAGGAACATGTTTCACGATTGAACCAATGCTCAACATCGGTTCATGGAAGACGCGCGTCGATACAAAGGACAAGTGGACCGTCCGAACCATCGACGGCGCGTTGTCGGCTCAATTCGAGCACACAATTCTGATGACGGAATCCGGACCTGAGATTCTGACACTGACTCAAAACGGACCTCAGGAAGGTCACAAGTTCTGAGCGACACCATTTTTCAATTGATGGCTGGTCCAATAACCCGATCAGTGCCGTTTCAGACCTGGACCTTGTGGCAACGCTTGCAGCGTACAGCGGCACGGACGATTTTGCCGCATTTTGGGCAGCGTTTTGATTTCTTGGCCAATTTGGCCTTGGTTTGCGGTCGAAACACCATGTCTTATCGCTCCGGTAACGTGTGTGCTGAATGATGGAAAGCTGCGAACTGTAGTCGTAGCGACCGGTTTCGACAATCGTGTCCTGCCGCTGAGAACGTGTCTGCTCAGGCTGAAAGTGCATTTCCCGCGGCGGGCACAGCAGATCATGCCCCCGCGTCCGTATCGCTGCGGTAGGGATTGAATCGGACGTATTCCCAGTGGCGGTAAAGTTCACTGGAACGCACAAGCTGCTCGTGGACGCCATCGACGGCAATTTTGCCCTCGTGAATCAGCACGATTCGCGAGCATTTCTTCACGGTCGACAATCGCGTCGGCAGAAAAATCACGGTGCGATTGCCTGAGATCCGCTGGTAGGCGTCATCCAGCATCGCCTTCGTCGATGCATCCAGCATGATATTCGGCTCCTCGATCACCAGTAGCGCGGGTTGACGCACGATGGCGCGAGCGAGGCTCAAGCGAAACACCTGTCCGCGATCCAACGCAACGCCGAATTCCCCCAGCACGGTTTCGTAGCCCTTGGGAAGAGTTCGTACAAAGTGATCAGCATGAACCAGCTTTGCCGCATCCAGTGCCTGCTGGCGAGTGATATCAGTCTGGCCGCAGGTAATGTTCTCCAGCACCGTGGCGTTGAAGACGGAGTCATTGCCACCGACCATGATGGCTTCGGCTCGGAGTGATTCCAGCGTCGCCACACGGATATCGCGCCCATCAATCAGGATCTGGCCCTGGTCCGGATCAATAAACCGAGGAATCATGCTGGCCACAGCGAATGCTGCTTCGCGGTGCAGAGACAACAAGGCCAGCGTTTCACCAAAACTGACGCGAAAGTCCAGTCCCTGAATCAGGCCGGGATACTGAGGGGGCGAAAACACGACCTGATCAAACATCAGGCTGCGCGACATCGGTTCCTGAAAGCTGGCCCCCGGAGCCTGACTCACCAATGGTACACGATTGATGAACGAGATGACTTCTGCGGCACGCACATTTCCATCAGTCTTCAGCGACTGCACGTCTTCAAACCGGCCAATGGCCACGGACAGAAAGTACAGGCATCCCACGATCAGCAGACCTGCAGCGACGCCGATCGAACCATCCTTCACGATGTGCGTGACCAGGAAAGCAGCAGGCACGGCAACCAGCAACAGCACCAGGGTGCGATGTACCCACACGGCAAGATTCTGTTGGTTTTGCACCTGACGGCATCGTTCGCGATACTGCGTCAGATTGTTTTGAAACTGGTCATGCTCTGCCTGCTCCATGCCAAATCCCGTGACAATACGGGTCTTTCTCAGTCCTTCTGCCATGCGCGCAAGACCGCGCGTGACCTGTTCGGACAGCAGCCGCAATGAGGAATCACTCCGCTGAGCTTCAAAGCGAATCGCGTATCGGATCAGCAGCAGAGGAACGAGCGTTTCCAGTGCCACCCGCCATTGAGTCAGCAGAGCTGTGACAACAAGCACAATGATGTCCGCCACCGACATCAAAACGACGCCTCCCCAGCGGCCCCCAGCGTTTTCCAGGAACACGGTCGATTCCCTAAACAAGCGGTCGGCAATGCTGACGTGTTCTCCGGAAAAATCCGACGGTTCCAGGCGTATCGATTTGCGATGAATGTGCTCTCGCAGGCGCTGGACTGAAGCTGCGACGCGGTATTCCACGATCGCTTCTGCACCTGACCGCAGAGCCCATCTCAGCAGCACTAAGACACAAGTTGTGACCAGCAGCAGCCCGACAGCGGAACCGGTTGAATGCAACCAGCTTACAGAACGGATCAGTCGGGAGAACGCTCCGCCTGCAGGATGCGGAGCAATTCGTGCGGCCAGGTCCAGGAGCCCTGTCGTGCGGACTTCGACATTTGCAGATGCTGAATCCACCTGGACCAGCAGCCAGAAGATGGCGGTGATACAGACCAGCGCGCACGCCAGAGCCAGCGCTGAAAACAAGGCGCAGGCCACTGCCGGAAGAAACCGCACTCGGGCAAGTGACCGAAATGAAATAATACGATCGAAGTCTTGTACGTTCGGATCGGACACGAAATCTGCCTCCGATGACGAGTCAGGTCAGGATGAGCCAACCCGCAAGGTAGTCGCGAACGCCGACGATCACAACAGTCAAAAGCGACGATGGCAGGTAATATGCCACAGAATCATGCCGCAACCGGACGACAATCGGCACGGATTACCCAGTTTGCGTCGCACTGAGTACACCCCAGGCATTATGCAAGGTCGCGGTCTTCGAACAGGATAAAGCCCAGCAGCATCATGGCCGCGATGTAAGCCAACGCATACAGCAGGCTCGAGCCCAGATAATCCTGCGGCACAATCCGCCCGGTCGCGACAGCAGACGAAACGTTGAACGCCGACAATGACGGCATGACCATCGAAATCAACCTCGCCATGAACGTGACAGATTCATTCGCTTCGCCCGTCACACTGCGATTCACCATCACTTCGGTCAGATTACCAACGACAAACACCGCGAAACATATGACCAGGTTCATGACCATCGGAAGCCGAGTCGCCACAGTGACAGCAATCGCTCCCAGCACACACACCTGCAGGAACGCCAGCGCGATCCCGGGCAGAATCTGGCCGACAACTCGCGTGCGATCGGGATGCGGTATTGGAAGTTCAACGCCCGATACTTCATGCCACTGCCATCGCGGCGTCACTTCTTCCGACCGTTCTCGCTGGTCGTATCCGACCTTGAAAAAGATCAGCACGGAAAAAATGGCGGTCAGGATCACGAACATCCAGATCACGGCCTGCACAATTCCGACGTATTTGCCAAGGATGAACTGGCGACGATCGATCGGCTTGCTGAGCAACGTCATAGCCGTCTTGCCTTCGATGTCCGCTGTGATGCTGGTCCCCGCCGTCCAGATCGCCAGCAGGGCTCCGGAAATCAGCAGTGTGGCAAGACCGCATTCATTGAGCATCTTCACGTCGTCTTCCAGCGTGAAGAACGGCATTACAGAATTGAGGATCAGGATGGCGGCTGAGATCAGCACTAACAGAATGAACAACGGCTGGCGAATCGCTTCTTTCGTTGTCGCCCGGGCGATCACGCCAATCCGCGTACTGTACGACAGCGTCACGAGACCCACCAACATTCCGAACACGGTCAGCCATGTCCATGTCCAGTCGATTTCTTTGGCAACAGTAGTGACTTGAGCAAACGTGAGGGCAAAATTCATCACAACGGTACTTTCAGATTCGATGCAAAAACAGCAGATCTCAAGCGCATTCCGAGCCGCATGGACAACTACGCCTGAGTGTGTGCAGACGTTGGACATTTCTGCCAGCGATAAAAACACTCGGAAAAACGCCGGCTTTCGGCCTCGCGCGGGGACGTTTTTCCTGAAAGCAGCGACTCACGCATCTTTACTCTCCACCAGCGACCTTTGGAGTGCGGTGACTCGTCATCGCTTTCTTTTTCAGGTAATTTGGCTCTGGGAACGACGTCCGTTTTGTACTGGCGACTTCACCTGAAATTGAAATGGAATGTTTGTGTTTTGGCATGCCGCTTGACAAAAATGCCGTGTTGGCAAGCCAAAGCGGCGACAAGTCGCCGCACTCCAAATGACTGTCGCTTGTCTCCGGCCTAAGGTACCGGAGGCGCGGGCGGTG
>JAYSPO010000938.1:0-14199 GCA_043722015.1 Candidatus Kuenenia sp.
GGCATCAGGCACATGGCCGTCGCCGAAGGCTTTCAAGTCGGCCTGTTCGCCGATGAAGCTCAGTTTCCGCAACTGGCGAACCCGGTGCAGATCCAGTTCGACACAAAAGGTCGATTGTGGGCCGCCGTTTGGCCGACATATCCGAAATGGGAACCGCTGAAGGAAATGAATGATGCGTTGATCATTGTCCATGACGAAAACAGCGACGGGAAAGCAGACCGCGTGACCGAGTTTGCTCGCGTACAGAATCCACTGGGCTTTGAGTTCTGGAATGGCGGCGTCATCGTGACTTGTGCGCCGGAGATTCTGTTTCTGAAAGACACAGATGGAGACGACATAGCCGATGTCCGCATCATCATGCTGCAGGGCGTAGATTCATCTGATACCCACCACGGCGCAAACAATCTGATCTACGGCCCCGATGGTGCGATTTACTGGCAGAGCGGCGTGTTTATGCAGCACAATCACGAACATCCGTGGGGACCGTCGCTGCAGGCCGCGGCGTCCGCCATGTATCGCTTTGATCCACGCCGATTCACGATTTCGCTGCACGCGAATAATTCGCCCAATCCACACGGCATCGCGTTTGACCGCTGGGGCTACCACTATGCTACGGATGGAACCGGTGGCCGAGCTTATCAGGTCCGACCGGAAGGTAAGGGCTTCGAAATGCACGAATTGTTGAAGAAGGAAGTTCGTCCTGTGACCGCCTGCGAAGTGGTCAGCAGCACACATTTTCCGGAATCAATGGAAGGCGACTTCCTGATCTGCAATGTCATCGGTTTCCTTGGCATCAAACACTACCACCTTGACCGCAACGCAGCGACCGGTACCGTGTGGGGTGAACCCGTAGGCGCCGATCTGACCGTGACCACAATCAACGCGGACGGTTCCACAACGCTGGACAAATCTCGCGGACTGCTGATGAGCGGCGATAAGAACTTCCGTCCTTCGGATGCCATCTTTGCCCCGGATGGTTCCTTGTATTTCTCAGACTGGCACAATGCCATCATCGGCCACATGCAACATAACGTGCGCGATCCGAATCGCGATCACGTACATGGTCGCATCTATCGTCTGACGGCAGTCGGGCGACCACTGCAGCAGCCGGTTGCCATTGATGGCCAGCCCATCGCGGCTTTGCTGGAAAATCTGAAATCGCCGGTCGATTCTATTCGACATCGGACTCGCGTTGAACTCAGCGAACGCAATTCTGCGGAAGTCATCGCGGCGACGAAGCAATGGGTCAAGACGCTTGACCCGGACAGTCCCGCCGACGCGCATCATCTGCTGGAAGCCCTCTGGCTGCATCAACAGCACAACGTCAGAGACTCTGAACTGATGGGGGAACTATTGAAATCCCCGGATCCGCACGCGCGCATTGCGGCGAACACCGTAAAACACTTGTGGTTCAATGTAGAGAACTCAATGCATGGTGGCGTGATTGCAGCTGAAACGATGGCTGCTGCCGAGAAGTCAGGAATCCTGAGCGACACGCCCGAATTAACGACCATTCGCATCGGGACGATTCCTGAGCGCATGCGGTACGACGTGACGGAATTGACCGTCAAGCCGGGGAAGAAAGTGAAGCTCACGTTTGCGAACGCTGACTTTATGCCGCACAACATCCTGCTGGTGAAGCCCGGCTCGGACAATGACATTGGTCTCAAGGCGATGGCTCTCGGTGCCGGAGGTTTTGCTGTCAGTTATGTGCCGGAGAGTTCCGACATTCTCTGGTCCAGTAAGCTGGTTGATCATGGACAGGAGCAAGTCATTGAATTTTCGGCTCCGGCAGAAGAAGGTGCGTATCCTTACATCTGTTCATTCCCCGGTCATCACCTGCTGATGCGCGGGACAATGTACGTGACAAACGACTTGAAAGAGTTCCTCGTTAAGAACCCCAGGCCCGTGCTCAAAACTACTGAGTGGAAACTGGGCGATCTGCAGGAAGACGTAACACGAGTCGGACAGCATCGCAACTTTTTCCGAGGCCAGCAGTTGTTCACAACCTTGGCCTGTGCGCAGTGTCACAAGATGACCGGTGCCGATCCGGTTCCGGCGGCCCTTCATAACCATGACCACGCAGCGGGCCACTCACATGGCCCGAGCCTTACGGTTGGCCCGGACCTGACCGATGTTGTCAAGAAGCACAAAGGCGACGCGAAACTGGTGTTGCAGGAGATTGTTGAACCGTCTCGCAACATCGAAGAGAAGTATCGAAAGTTTATGTTCGAAATGGACTCCGGTAAATACGTCATCGGTAACATTGTCACCGAGGACAAGGAGACCGTGATCGTCCAGACAGGACCGACCGCAGACACGCAGCAGACGGTCGCGAAAAACGAGATCGAATCACGACGTCCGTCGCCGATCTCGATCATGCCTGCAGGGATTCTTAACACGCTGGACAAAGAACAGATTCTGGACCTGCTCGCGTATGTGCTCGCGACAGGTAAAGCGGATCACCCGGCGTTCCTGCCGTAATTGGCGTGGAGATAGACACCTTTTTCAACCCAATTCCATGCTCCTGGAAGTGAATCCGGGACAGTCGAAGTAGAAAAATCGTGCAACAAGTTGTGTAACACTTCATTGAGTTTTCCGCTGCAGTATTCATTGGTTGAAACGTACAACCACCAAATACAGCAAATCAACGGGAGAACTTCAATGAAACACTCATTTCTTTATGCCGCATTGGTATTCACAACTGTGGTTATCGCGACGGGGTCGATGACTTTTGGCGACTCAAAGAATCGGATGGGATCCGGCGGATTCAATCGAGGACAAGGAGACAACAACGGCGGCCAGAATGCCGGTTCATTGAGCGGAAGACTTGGGAATCTGAATGGCAGTACCTGGAACGGTAAGGGACCTGGGAATTCAGGCAACGGAGGTTCAGGGAACGGTCAACCCGGCGGAATCAACATTTCCGGCGGTTCTCATCAGCAACAGCATGGAATCAAACTGCCGAATCACGGAAACAACGCAAATATTCTGAGCCAGATCGGGCGGAACGGACATTCGGTACTGCTTCCGAACGGAACGAAGACGAAGCTCATCGCATTGAATGTGGCTCAAATTCGGAAGCACAATGGTCCTTCGGTTCAGGGCCAGCCGCAGATTCAGAACATTGTGGCAACGGCACCGAAGCACCTGTGCGGTCAACCCCATTTTTCATGGTGGGTCAACGTCTGTCACAACCACTGCCATACCAACTATGGTTGCTGGAACGTGCATAATCAGTACTGGGATTGCTGGACACCATGCAACTGGCAGGTCGTTCGATGTGAACAATTCACTTACTACATTGGTCTGAACTGCACTTACATCCCGGACATGCAGGCGTACGGAGTGCAGTCTGTGAATGATAGCTCGCCGGCACAGCTTGCCGGCCTTCAGCCAGGCGACCTGATCCTGACGGTCAACGGACAGCCGGTCTTTGATCCAAATCTTGTCAACACCGAACTCGTTCGCGGCCGTCTGGATCTGCAGGTCATTCGAGAAGGTTTGTCTGCACCAATACTGCTGACTGTGTTCCCTCGTCTGGTTCAGACCGTGTCATTCTGATCAGTGACAGCAAGGGGGGCTGCTGACAACAGAGAAAACTGAGAAAGCTCGACGGTGACCGTCGAGCTTTTTTGTTGATACGGCGACCACAACTTACGCTGAATCAATACACCCGCTTATTCAGACGCCCCGTGATTCAGCAATGAGCGCCTTCAGGCGATCCAAAGCAGTGTCGCGAGTTGTGAGAATCTCATCCAGCTGTTCGTTTCGAATTGTGGCGAGCAGGACGCGAAATAAGGGCCCCTGAGGCACGTTGAGTGCCATCAGATCCTGACCGTTAACGAAAGAAGGAGGCGACAGATCTTCGCGGGTGACCATCGACAAATACTCACGACAGAACTCAACATCAAAAGCCGGGCGATTTTCTGCGGCAGCAATCGCGGCGGCGATTTGAAGCAGCCGCTCCGCATACGGATGGGCGAGCAGCGGCTTGCGAACATGCAAGGGCCTCCCGCAAATGTCGTTGAGGACGGGCAGCCACTCCGCGAGCCAGCAGACGCACTCCGTTTCCTCATTCGACAGCTTCAGTCGTCGGCAGACCGCTTCCATCGCTGCGGTCGATCTCTTCTCGACGCCTGTGTCACGCAGCGGGCACAGGATCAAAGCGAATGCCGTTTCAAATTCTTCTGATTTGAGATGCCGCAGCTGTCTGCCGATTGTCGTCAGAGCCGCTGTGTCAGCTGTGTTACGAGTGATGTCAAACAATTCCGGCAATATCTCCGCCAGCAAACCGGTGTGATGCAGTAATCGGAACGAAAGCTCGCGCGATGAATGCGAGAGCATGCGTTTCAGTTCCTGCGCAATCCGTTCCTCGCTGACCTGACAAATCTGCTGACGAAGCGTATGAACGGCAGCGGCAGTTGGTGCATCCAGAGTGAATCCAAACGTCGCCGTAAACCGCACAGCGCGAAGCATTCGTAGTTTGTCTTCGGTAAACCGCGACACCGGATCGCCAATGGCCCGCACAATGCCTGCGGCGAGATCTTCGCGTCCGCCTACATAGTCGATCAACGTCTCTTCGATGGGGTCAAAGAACATGCCGTTGATCGTGAAATCCCGGCGTTTGGCGTCTTCTTCCGGACGACAGAAACTGACGCTGCTGGGCCGTCGGCCATCGAGGTATGCACCGTCGCTGCGGAACGTGGCGACTTCGATCTGCCCTGCGGCTTTGTCCAGACCAAGCACCATGACAACGCCAAAGCTGGCTCCGACAGCAACTGTGCGTCGTCGTCCAAAGATGCGAATGACATCATCCGGAGTCGCCGTGCTGGCGATGTCGTAATCCTTCGGCGACTTCCCGAGTAGCTGATCGCGAACGCAACCACCGGCCCACAAAGCCTCAAAGCCTTCCTGCCGCAGTGTGCGCACCGTATCCACCGCAAATCTGCGGCGGGGGTCTTCTGATTGAGGAAGCGAGGAACTCAATGTCTGTTACTTAAACGAAAAAATATCCGCTGTCGGGAGTTCGGCGAGGGATTTGAGTCCAAATAGTTTCAAAAACTTAGCCGTCGTGACGTACGAGACGTCGGTTCTCTTCGTTCCGTTTCGTTGCAGCTCAACCAGTTGCAGCCGGAGCAATTGACGCAGCAGCGCCATTGAGGATTGTCGGCCGATGGATTCGACCTGTTCCTTTTCGACGGGCTGATTCCATGCCACAAACGCCAGGACCTCCAGTGTTTCAGGCGACAGTTTGACGTCTCGCGGTCCGGTGCCGAATGAGCGCGTGCTGACGTCCTGGAATTCTTCGCGCATCTGCAACTGATATCCGCCTTCGTGCAGACGAATTTCGTACGGACGATTTTCGCGTTGATACGACTGATTGAGCGAATCGACGAGCGAGACGGCAACGCGACTATCGACATCCTGTCCAATCAAAGATGCCAACTTCCGTGCGGTGAGGGCGACATTACCTCCCACAAATACCGCTGCTTCGATGACTTCACGAGGTGAAACACGGCGCAGGCCTTCGACAAGGACCGCGTTTCTGGAGGCTTCCGCCGCTGCGGCGGTGGACTTCAAATCTTCCGCCAGTTGCGCACCGATTGAAAATCCATCCGAAACAGATTCTTCATCGACACCACCTGCGACTGCAGGTTCGACAATATCGACCATCACCGACCCGACTTGTCGTTCTGCCGCATCGAGTGCTTCCAATGCCTGACGATACGCGAGCTCAATATCTTCGACCGCAAAATCCTGTTCCGGAAATTGCAAATCGTCAAGTTCATCGTCTTCGTCAGGCAGGACGTCTGAATCAGCCATGACGATCTCTCTACTCAAAGTTTTCCTTTGAGAACGCGGACATCATCTTGCCGACAAATCGCAGCAGCCCGGTGTTACCGGTAAAGTCACCGACCCACATGCCGCCTTGGGTCGTGATCACAAATGAAATATCATCATTTGCGACCAGAGCTGCAATCGCACGTTCGCGGACGCGAGCCTGTTGGCGACTCAGTTTTTCTTCGTCTGCCGTCTGCACCGCTGATTTTTCCTTCTTCGCCACCTCATCAATGCGTTTTGCCCACGGCAGCATGTTGGCATCGATCCGGAACACGACCGGATTTACGGCTGGCTCTCCAACGGCTGGGATTGTTGATTTCAGCGTCGCGAGGCCATCCTGACCAGCTGCCATCCAGACCTTCTGCGGCCCGATGCCGATAAGCAGATCGCTCTGGATTCCGAAGTATCTGTCGAACAGGGAAATGGATCCTTCCGCAATTCTGATCTTGTGAATATCGACGTCGCCGACTTTTTCCACATTCATCTCCACGGCATTTCCTTTGCCGGCATCGGTCAACAGCGGCAGGATCTGATTCAAATCCGCTGCGGTTGGCGAGACAAACGCAGCAACTGTGGTGAAACGGTCCTTGCCATCCGGGACAGATTCAACGAAGCCGTTCAGGTGTCCGGAAGTTACACTAGATTCCAACACACTGATCACGCCCGCCACAAACTTATTAAACGCGGCTTTCTCGGCATCTGTACGGGTCTTGTTCGCCTTCAGACGGGCTTCGATATCAGCCTTGGTGAGAGTGAATGTTTCCGTCAGATGACCCTTACGAACTTCATCCAGCGGATGACTGACTCGCAGCGATAGAGCGGAACCCGCGAGTCGCTTCAGCCCGGCAAACGCATCTGTATGCGTGCCGTACTGTGCAATGGTCGCTTCCATCGCTGTGCCCGGGATGGCCGTCACGGTTGTACGCAGGCTGACTTTCGGTGCGGCCGGATTGGCGCGATTCATGGTCAGAGTGATCAGCAACTGATCACTCTGTGACATGATGTCTTCGGCCTCGTCATACAACTGCCGGGCGCTCGACTGTCTCAACTGAAACGCGGTGGGCTTTTCATCCGGTCGCTGCTTTATCAGTGCCATGTTGACATCCCGGATCGGCTTGAACGCATTGACACGGTGCGTGATCGCAGCGGCCGTCACGTCGGTATTCTTGATTTCCGCGATCATGTTTTCGGCTAGCGTCGTCGGCACCAGTGCCGCTTTGAGCACGATCTCCTTCAGTTGCGGCAACACGGCCTTATTTGTGGTGATCATGAAAAAGGCGTACTGCAATTCCACATCGATTTTCATCCAGCCGAATTCGTTGGCATCGCTTTCGATTGTGTACATTTTGCGGTCGGTCGGGCTCCGCACGAGGCGATAACCAAGTGAATCCAGATTTTCCTTAAACGCCTTCGACGGATCACTCCCTGCCTGTAGCGGCACGCAGATCAGATAGCCTTCGGGATTGATCCCGGTCATCACCTGGACCTGAACTTCCCGCGTCTCATCGATACCGATAATAAAAGTGTCGATGTAGCCCTGAATGTTCTCCCATTGTTTCTGCTCCCCCGGCGTAGTGAGGTCAAGCGTTTGCTTTAGGTCCGACTTCAACAGATTGAAGCCCGGGTGCGCTACGGTAATGCGAGCATCCTGCGGAGTTTGTGCAGAAGTCGGATTCACGAAAGCAAGAGTCATCAGCACCAGGGAAATTGAGCGAACTACTGTCAGCATGTGGTCACCGAAAATTAGATGGGAGATTCAGAGTTGTCGGATTCACCGCAATTCCCACTCAGGAATTTGAAAACTGCGATGCCGATATCTAAGGTCAAAAATTGCGAGAAAATCCAACGGCTATCCGAAAAGGGGTCTGACCCTCTCCGGCAAGACGGAAACACCAACATAATCGACTCGCTTCAAAGGGTCAGACCCCTTTTCGGATAGCCACCAGGTTCCCGACGAATTGCGGATTCTATCTGAACGAGACAAGACGGGTAAAGGCAGGTTGCCGAATGTCGGCTACCTGCGCGGAATACGGATTCCTGAAATCGAGCAGAAATCGGCTAAAACTGCGGCATTCTCGGTTTCCGTAGCTGTGACGGTTTCCCGTTTGCTCCAGCCCGACCGTTTGAACATGCTGGCACGCTTTTGTTATACCGCACGCGATTCTCAACGAGAATGTCTATCTAACCTGCATTGCGCACAGAATCGTAGGCCGGACCGAGCAAACCCAATGATTGCCGGAGCGGCGCTCGCCAATTCATCCTGGATCCAGGTGACAGGGCGTGATGACCAGAAATCCGGGTTTGCGCTGTTCCGGCATTAGCGGCGGGCTTGATCCGGCCTACACCGTGCGCAATGCAGGCTAACCCAGATCGTGACAACGGCAGTATTTATACTCCGCGCAACAGGGATTGAGTCCGGCGAGCGGAGCGGCGTGAGCCCTCCGGTACCTTGTTTTTCTAACGGCAAGCTGACGCATGCCGCTCGCCAATTGTCTCGCTCATGACCGCGCGGAGTATGGCGTCTGCACATTGAAAACTTCCAGATTCAACACAAGTCACACCACAAGAGTTTTGAATGCCCCGCGATTTTCTGAAAGGTGCGAAAGAGTCGTACGATGTCGTCGTCGTCGGCAGCGGACTTGCCGGTCTCACATCCGCCAATATCCTCGCGCGGCAGGGATTGAGCGTGTTACTGCTGGAACACCACTATCAACTTGGAGGTATGGCGACCTGGTTCAAACGTGCAGGCGGGCATATTTTTGATATTTCGCTGCACGGATTTCCCTACGGCATGATCAAGAGCTGTCGCAAGTACTGGACTCCGGAAATCGCGGAATCCATCGTGCCGCTGAAGGGGATCCGTTTTGAGAATCCGCAGTTCTCGCTGCGCACAACTTTCACACGCGAAGACTTCACCAGGATCATTGTCGAGCGATTCGGGATTTCCAGGGAAACCGTGCAGCAGTTTTTTGACACCGCCCGCAGCATGAATTTCTTTGACGAACAATCAAAGACGACGCGCGAACTGTTCGAACAGTTTTTTCCGGGACGTGATGATGTCGTGCGGCTGCTGATGGAACCGATCACATACGCAAACGGCTCGACCCTGGACGATCCAGCGATCACATACGGAATTGTGTTCTCCAACTTCATGCAAAAAGGTGTCTACACGTTTGAAGGTGGCACCGACGCATTGGTCAACCGAATGCGGGAAGAACTCATTCGCAACGGAGTGGATATTCGCATTCGATCGCTGGTCGAAAAGATCGAGGTGTCACCGGACCGCAAGGTCACGGGCGTGATCGTGAATGGAAAACGCATCGGATGCAGAGCCGTCGTTTCGAATGCAAATATCCGATCGACGATTTTCAATCTGGTCGGGGTGCAGCACTTTGATGCAAGGTTCATCGACGATGCCAAAGCGGTGCGTCTGAACAACAGCTCGTGCCAGGTCTACATGGCATTAAAGCCGGGTGAAAGTTTTGACGAAAGTTGCGGTGATCTGTTGTTTCATTCCGAGCATTCAGGCTTTGACATTGATGCGATGCTCAGCCGCGATGTGAGCAGCCGTACGTTTAGTTTTTACTATCCGTCTACACGACCGGGCAGCAATCGGTGGCTCATTGTATCATCGACGAATGCCAACTATCGCGACTGGGCGGAACTTCCGGAAGCGGAATACGAAGCGTCTAAGAAGGAACTGGTGGAGTCCACGCTCGACTGCCTCGAAAAGTACGTACCGAACGTGCGCCAGAAACTGGATCACGCGGAAGCCGCAACGCCTCGGACGTTCGAACACTATACCCGGCATCTGGCAGGATCATCGTTCGGGACAAAGTTCGAAGGGCTGCAGGTCAGCCGCGACCTGCCTCAACAAGTGGCTGGCCTGTTTCACGCCGGCAGCGTCGGGATCATCATGTCAGGTTGGCTGGGGGCTGTGAATTATGGCGTGATTGTGAGCAATGAAGTCGATAAATTCCTGACAGCATCACAGTGAGGCGAGCGGCTGGGCGTCAGCCCTCCGTGCGTTCATGCAGGGGCCACATTTCATTTGTTGTTGAACCACAGACTCGTTCACTGGCGGGCTCGGATGGCGTCCAGGGCCTGAGTCGCGTTGTACTGCGAACTTCCACTCTTTGCAAACTCTTCCAATTTGTCGATGCTCTTTTTTGTGCCGACTTTTTTGAGCACTTCAATCAGTTCATTGCGGGCACCGACATCGGTGATGGAATCAATTTTTTTCAGGATCGGATCTTCAATCGACGGACCAATCCCGATCAGAAATGTCTTGACGTCGTTTCGAAGAAATCCGTCCGTGACCAGACCAATCAACGCCGGATAGTCGGCGGCGGTGCCCACCTTTGCAACGGTCTGAAAAGCACGTTTTCTGGCGTCAAACATCAAGCCATCCGGATCTTCAAGAACCTTACGCAATTCAGGCAGTTGTTCCGCAGTCGCCCACGAACAGAAGACTTCGGTCGCTGATTTGCGCACAAAACCATTGCTGTTCGTCATGTGATTTTTCATCACGCGCAGAACTTCATCCCGCTTCGAATCCACGACCGCGATCTGGGCCAGTCTCATCAGAGGCTGCGTAGCACCAGTTCCGCCTTCCTGTGCTTTCAATTGAGCCAGCACTTCATCGACCAGTGCCGGATTGGGAGTCGTTTTTTCTTCTTCCTGCTTTTTGCGGCTCGTTTCCGCCAGATCTTTTTCCTGCTGGATTTCCTCGACACTCCGCAGCGCGTAAGTGATCTTTACGGGAATGTCGATCGTCTGCCCTTCATCCTGCTGCTGGATTCTGGAATTGAATTCCAGACTGCTGGGCATCCCGCGTGCCGTATCGAACACGACTGTGCCGGTTCCGCGAATGCTCATATAGGGCTGACCATTGGATCGTGTGGCCGTGAATTCGTACGACTTCGCGATCGAAATTTTGTTATTGAGAGAATTTTCAACGCGATACGATGTTGTTTCTGTCGCCGGAATCGTTTCGACAACTTTATCCTCCTGGTCACGACCAAACGGGTCAGGGAACCCCGGCGGGCCACCGAACCCGCGTCGCCCGCCGAACGGCCCGCCTCTTCCAAAGGGACCGCTGTCATCGCGCTTGATGCGTTGCAGATTCGTTTCAGATTGCGTCTGCCATTGTGATTCTGAATGGGCATCCAGCGGTTCCAGAAAAAAGATCCCCACTGGCCCAAGCACGGCAGGCAATTGTTCCTTCCCTTGAAATTCCACGACTTCGCCGAGAGCATTCACGGTCAAGCGGCCCTGATCAGACGTATGTGAAGGAAAAGAAGGCGGGCCAGGCATTGCAAAGCCGCGTCCCATACGTCGCGTCTGTTGCTGCGATTCGGAGAAACTGGCCGTGTAGGACACGTTGTGTAAGCGACCGCCACTATTCCCCCAGACCCGAATATAGGCTACCGCCGGCGTCACGCGCCGAGCCACCTCAGTGCCAGCCAGTTCCTGTCCTGCAGCTGCGACTGGAATCGGCATATTCACTGATGCCGCCAGCGTCCGGAGCTGATTGATCGGTGCCGCAAATCCAACCGAAGTCACAGATGAACCAGACAACTTGGCGCTGGCGACGCCGACGACCTGACCCGCGCTATTCACGACAGGCCCGCCGCTATTTCCGGGATTGATCGCCGCGTCGATCTGAATTCGCTTTCCGCGTTGTTTGTCCTGCACGATGCCGGCTACGGTCCCGGTCGTCACTTTAACATCGGTGCCAAGCACATCGGACAGAGGATACCCGATCGCGCGGACGGATTCGGCGAGCTGCAAAGAATCGGAATCCGACAGTGTCAGCACGGGAAGTCCCTTCGCATTGATGCGAATGAGTGCGACGTCAGATTTCGCATCGACGGCGATGACTGTCGCCGGATAAGTCTGCCCTCCCAGATTTACTTCCATCCGCTTTGCACCTTCAACGACATGCGCGCAAGTGGCCAGGATGCCGTCGGCTCCGATGACGAATCCGGTACCGGAACTTTCTTCGTCATCAATCGCTTGGTTGGCGCTGCCTTCGACCCTGTAGGAACAGACGCCACTGGTTGTGGAAAAACTGTCACCGTCGCCCTCCTGAATGGAAAACTGATACACAAATTCTGAACCGGGTTTCCATTCGTAGCGCAGTTTTCGATTCTCGCTGGATACCGCTGCCCCGGCTGCATTGCCATTGCCTGCACCGCTGCCATTCCCCGCGCTGGGAGCCGGAAAGGGTGATGCAGGCGGGGCGATTGCTGGAGGCGTCACGACAGCAGGATTCACTGCGGCGGGTATTCCGGAGTTCGCAATTGCGGGCGGAGCGTTCTGTTCTGCGTTGCCGAAATCAGGTGTCGTGGTCGCCGGAATTGTCCCCGTCGGAGTCGTAGCGACTTGATTTGCAACATTGTTTGAGTTCTTCATCCACCAAACCACACCTCCGACCAACAACAGCATCAAAACGCCACCACCGCCGCCAAGGATGCCGAGCAGCAGCCCGTACTTCTGCCAGAACGACTGTTGCGGTCTACGAGTTGGCACAGTAGCACCATACGATTCGTATTCGGGCGTTTCCCAGTCGTCTCCCTGATTGTCAATCGGTCGCCGAGTACCTGACGAACCACGACTCGGCCTCGCAGCTGCGGACGACCGCGGCGGCGGTCCGGGTTTCGGTGCCGCCGGTTGCGCGGGATGCGTCGCGCGAGGCGGTTCGACGGGCGGTGCCTGTCGCGCGGCAGGTTTGGCTTGTGGTGGATTTGGCCGCTGAGGTGCCGGACTCGGAGGTGCCGCACGCTTCTGGGCCGGAGGCTGCGGGGCATGAGTCGGTTCCGGAGGATCAATCGCCAGCTGTTCGCCACAACGCGGACACGCCAGTCTGATGACGGTCTGCGATTCTTTGACGCGGAGCTTCGTCAGACACCCGGGGCATTCGACAATCTGATGGCTCATCCGGTAATCTCCTGGATCGGCGACACACGCAACACGACAGACATGGGTGTCCACGTTCAATACGTTCAAGCAGAACAGTGTGCCAATCTGCGGACGAGATTTCCAGTGAAAATCGATTTAAGTGGTTTCGTCCGTCTTTTTCGGAGACCTTGAAATGGCCAAACTTCTTGACAGGATGATTGTGATTGATCTCGAATCAACCTGCTGGGACGGAGCACCACCAGACGGCCAGGTCTAGGCCCTCCGTGGTAAAAAAGTCATATTTGGTGGCGGCCACGTGAATTGCTCGTCACGAAATACGCGAAATACCCGGCGCGGGCTTTGCCGGCAAGCCAAAGCGACTTACGTATGGAACCCTAATCGACTCTGATCTGCGCTAATCCACGGCAATCACACCATCTGTGACGATCAGCGTCGATCAGCGTTCAATACGCGCAACTGTCGCCTGCGGATAGTTCGCCACGATCGGCTCCAGCACAGCGTCCCGGTCTGCCGCATGACAACGCACAAACAAGCCGACCTGCTTGTCAGTCGAACCATAGATCAGCATCACAGGATTCCGCAGCCGAGCCTGAACCACCGTGAAAAACTGCAGGATCAGATCGGTTCCGCGATTGAATGCCGTCGTGCGAATTGTTGCGTTCATTCTGAAATTCCATCTCATTGGCGATCGGCAGCGGCGCATAGCTTGCGTGCGACGCAATGACCAGGACGAATCATACGTTATGAAAAATCCATTGCCGCTTTGACTGCTTCTTCCGCTCGCGACATCAGAGCAGGCGAGAATCTTCCGATCGTTCTGACGATGTCACGTTGATCGACCGTATCAACGTGTTCGCCCTTCACGGTCGAGTCACGCAGCAGACCAGTGAGTTTTCCATCCGGCGTCGAGATATCGATAAACACCTGCGATGGTTCCAAGTGCGCCTGGACATTGGTCGAAGTAATGATGGCCACGATCGAAGAATTGAGCCGATGGTTGAGTCTGTCATTCTGGATCACGACAGCAGGCCGCACTTTCGTACCGACTCCCGAGACAAACGCAATCGGCAGTAGTACAACGTCGCCGCGATTAACGGGGCGGATTCGCGATCTGTTGGGAATATGAGTGAGTGAACCTGATCTATTCGAAGATCCCTGAATCGCTGTAAAAAGGCGATAGCGAAAAAGCTATTTCAGGGAGCGATTCAGGGATGAACGCAGAATATCAGCGGCTGTTCGGCATCAAAGGGAATCGGCCGAGTTGACCGGCCAGCTTGTTTCGACCGTCGTCCCTTGTTGAGCCATACTTCGGATGCCCACAGAACCTCCGTGCAATTCGACGACACTCTTTACGATGGACAACCCCAGTCCGTGTCCGGTGGAGTCGGACCGTGCTCCAGTCCCGCGATAGAGTCGGTCGAAGACGTGCGG
>JAYSPO010000939.1:0-1992 GCA_043722015.1 Candidatus Kuenenia sp.
GATCGTACCACCATCCATGGCAGCTGTTCAGATTGATGATCCTTCCAGATCTGCTGAGTGATCGGGTCGCTGTCGTTGGCGATATTGACGACTTTCACACGCACGTTGGCAACTGGATTACCGAGGGCGTCTTTTGGTTGCATTGAATCGACGATGATCTGCTGATTCGTCGTGAAATCGTCGCTGTGAAAGACGAAAACGACATATGGGTCTGGCCGCCAATGTTCGAGGGCGTAGCGGAATACGGGCACCGAACAGGCGATCGCCAGCGACGCGGTGACCACCAAAATCAAAGTCGCCGTGGCGATTGTGCGAAGTCGCATGGCTGATCTCGCTTTGCTGGCGCAGAATGTCGTGAAAGGCGAAACATTTCGGAAATGGTGGGACAGACGAAGGAAGGTTGCCAGAGTGCATTATGCTTGGCGCAGGCTTCGCCCGCAATTGATACACGTAAGCAGATTTCGCTGAAATCTGCTGTGCCGACTTCGGCGAAGTCGGCCTACATTGAGTCGGCCTCAAAATGATGCGTTGCCACAAATCTTCTCAGGAATATTCAACTTTCAATGTTTGCAGAACAGAATCGTAGGCCGGACCGAGCAAACCCAATGATTGCCGGAGCAGCGCCCGCCAATTCATCCTGGATCCAGGTAACCGGGTGTGATAACCAGAAATCCTGGTTTGCGCTGTTCCGGCATTAGCGGCTGGCTTGATCCGGCCTACACTGTGCGCAATGCTGGAGTGTACGAAGAATCGTCCCGTCATTCAACCTGTGCATTGGATGACGGACAACATTGTTCTACAGTCTGCGTCTAACAACTTTGGGAACGAGCGAAGGTGACCGTTCCCGCCTTAGAACGAAACCTGAGTCGGCGACCACCGGTAAACACAGATTTACACAGATAGAAATCGACAGTCAATCTGTGTCCATCTGTGTTCCAAACTGGCATTCTGGAAATGTCGTGAATGGATACGAGATATTTATCAAACACGGTCGCATTATCCAGCGCCTGTCAATGTAGAATAACCTTCGTTTCGACTGTGTTTCATGGCCATGCGACGGACATGAATGTCCATCCTGCAATCGACCGTCCCGCCATCGCACCCAAAACTTGACTCATCTGCACTCCGTATGGCGCTCCAGCTTTTTCATCCCGTCGTTGTTCAATGGTTTCAATCTCGATTTGCCGGGCCGACGGAGCCGCAGGTCGAAGGTTGGCCGCATATTCATGCAGACCGTGATATTCTCATCGCCGCACCGACTGGAAGCGGAAAAACTCTGACCGCATTCCTGTCGGCGATCGACCGGTTGCTGCGGCTCGCGGAAGCAGGCGAATTGTCGGACGGGATTCGCGTTGTGTATGTCTCGCCCCTGCGTGCCTTGTCGAATGACATGCACCGCAATCTGCAACAACCACTGGATGAAATTCTGGCACTCGCCGCGCAATCGGGCCTGCACATTCCACAGATTCGAGTCGGGCTGCGGACAGGTGATACGACAGCTGCGAAACGGGCAGCCATCGTCAAACGTCCTCCGCACATTCTGGTGACTACTCCGGAATCGCTGTACCTGATGCTGACGAGCACACGCAGCCGTGACGTGCTCAAAACCGTGGAAACGGTCATCGTCGATGAGATCCATGCACTGGTTCGCGACAAACGAGGATCGCATCTGGCGCTGTCACTCGAACGTCTGGCGGAAATCTGCCCGCGCAAGCTGCAGCGAATTGGATTGTCGGCGACGCAGCGGCCGATTGATCAGATCGCCCGGTTTTTGGTGGGCGTGCCGAATGAGCGGTCGATTGCCGCGATGCCGGTGATCATTGACATCGGGCATCAGCGGCAACTGGATCTTGGCATCGAAACGCCGTCGAGTGATCTGGGTGCGGTCTGTATGCACGAACAATGGGCGGAAGTCAACACGCGCATTGTGGAACTTATCAATTCGCATCGGGCGACGCTGATCTTCGTGAACACACGACGGCTGGCGGAACG
>JAYSPO010000940.1:0-3653 GCA_043722015.1 Candidatus Kuenenia sp.
GCGTTCATGCAGCACCACTTTCGCGGTCTCCTGAAGCTCTGTCTTCTTTCGCTGCCCGCTGATTGTCAGAACGTAGTTTTCAACCGACACGGAAAGATCGTCCAATCCCACACCGGGTAGGTCGCATTCCATACGGTAACGGTCTGCGGTTTCGAACAGCGTCACGGGCGGACTGCCCTGGGCCTGCATCTCTGCCGACAGAACTCCACGCACAAACTGGTTGAGACCACGGTCCAGTTCTTCAAACACGTTCACGGGACGGCAGCGTTCTTTTGTACAATTCATAGCAAACTCCTGATCTGATTTTGGAAATTCTGAATGCGGTCTAGCTCGAATGTAGGATGGACATTCATGTCCGTCGCATGGCCATGAAACACGGTCGAAGCGATGGTTCCTGGCTTGGACAGCCGCTCGATCATGCGACCGTGTTTGGTCAATATCTCGGACATGAATGTCCAAGCTACAGGAATCGCAGTCCTGTGCAACTACGCATTCGCGTTGCGAATGCTGATCTTCTGCGGGCTGGATTCTGCGGAACGGAAAAGGGTTAAGGTTAACACACCATCACGCAGGTCGGCTTCGATGCGACTTTGATCGATGCCCTCACGCACTTTCAATTCGCGTCGAAACTTGTTGAACACACGATCGTTGAAAACTTCTTTCACGCCTTCCTCAGCGTGAGGCTTTCGATGTCCTTCGATCACCAGCGAGCCGTCGGTGAGCGTAACATCAATGTCCGCCAATAATGCACCCGGTACATCGACTTCCACAGTCCAGCGATCCGCAGATTCCAGAACTGTCATCGCCCCGAACGACGAAGCAGAACCAAGTCCCGGATTACACTCAGAGCCGCGCCCTGAAGCGGCATAGGGGCTCCGAGGTGTTCGAATTGAAGTGTTCCAATGCATGGCAAAGTTCCTCTCGAAATGATTCTCCGCCTGCAAGGGTCGTCACTCTGACGAACTTCTTTGACTTGCAGTGCCATTGAGCTCTCTAGCAAGCGGTATGCCAATCAGTTGTCCATTCATCGCGATTGAAGCGTAAGGAATTATCAATAAACAACTTATGGAGTATCTGTAGGTGCAGGATTTGATCCACAAACTCCTTGCAGCCCATCGCGTGGTGCCATAATGGCATTTTATCAAATACTTCACGTTACCGCCGTAATGGCCGTTTAATGTGACGGCTGGCGTAAATGGCAGTCATGTGGATCAAGCTTTGGCGGAATGATTTCACGTAGGATGGACATTGATGTCCGTCGCATGGCCATGAAACACGGTCGGAGCGAAGGTTGTTGTACCTTGACAGTCGCTCGACAAGGCGACCCTGTTTGGTCAATATCTCGGACATGAATGTCCAAGCTACAGGAATCCCAGCCTTGGACCATCATTACTTCGCCCGCATCTGAAACATCCCCATGCCGCTGATTGAATTACGAAATGTCACCAAGACCTACGATCTCGGCGAAGTCAAAGTCCATGCTCTGCGCGAGACGGAACTGTTCATTGAGCGTGGGGAATACGTGGCCCTGCTGGGACCATCCGGGTCCGGTAAATCGACTTTGATGAATACGTTGGGTTGTCTGGATCGACCGTCAACCGGCAGTTATCTGCTGGACGGTCAGGAAGTCGCGACGCTCAACCGCAACGCACGAGCGACGATTCGAAACCGGCACATCGGTTTCGTCTTCCAGAATTTCAACTTGTTGGCTCGTACCTCTGCCCTGGAAAACGTGGAATTGCCGCTGCTTTACGGACAGGGGATGTCGGGGCGGGCTCGAAAGAAGCGTGCCCGGGAAATGCTGGCGATGGTCGGCCTCGAGGACCGTCTCGATCATCATCCGGGCCAACTTTCAGGGGGTCAGCAGCAGCGTGTGGCCATTGCGCGGTCCCTTGTCACAAATCCGTCGATGCTGATGGGAGACGAACCCACGGGCAATCTGGATTCGAAAACCAGTCGCGAGGTCATCGAACTCTTTAAGAAATTGAATCAGGAGCGGCAGATTACGGTGATTCTGGTTACGCACGACCTCAACGTCGCCCGCCATGCCCGCAGAATTCTGGTGATGCGGGATGGGATGATTGAAATGGATACAACACGATTCGAAGACGCCTTCGAATCGTTACATGCGGTTGAAACCGTACCGTCCGACCAGGAGACACCTGGAGTGCAGCCAGAACAGGCGGAATGAATCATTCAATCGACGCTCCTGGGTCGATTCCATGCAGCATGATTCCCTACTTCGAACAAGCGCCAAGGATGGTTCTGTTCGTGCTGGCTGCATTAGTGTCTGGCTCGTCGGTCGCCAACGCGCAAATCCTGCCCGACGACGAACGCCACATTCGCTGGCATCAGGAAGAAAGTGTTTCAAACTTCCGCCGGGGTACCGGCCCTGCACCGGTGACCGTGGCCACCGAAGGGTTTGAGCAATCTGAGCGTCTGATGACGCTCGACGAAGCCATCCGCCTGACATTGCAGCATTCGGAAGTCATTCGCGTTCTCACCGGAGTTTCCGCCGTCTCCTCCGGTCAGACAATTTACGATACTGCGATCGCCACAACTCCGATTGATCAGGCGAAGGCGGTGTTCGACCCCGTCTTCTCCGCGAACAGTACCTTCCGTCATAACGAATTCCCGGGACTCAACGGCCTCGGGACTACGATCATTGGCAGTCAGACTGGCGGCAACGACACAGGCGCCCGGCTGAGTGATAAGAACACACTTGGCGGCACAATCAATCTGGGTTTTGACAATGCGTGGGACAACCGGACGGTTGCCGGCTTTCTGAACCGCAACGCGCCTGCAGCGACACTCAGCTACACGCAGCCGTTGCTGGCTGGCTTTGGCCGCGATGCCAATACGGCTCCGATCGTCATCGCGCGGTTGCAGCAGGAACAGTCTTACTTTTACTTCAAGGACGCGATGCAGGAACTGGTCCGCGGTACGATTTCCGCGTATTGGTCTTTGGTGCAGGCACGCACCGAACTGTGGGCGAGAGAGAAACAAGCGGAACAGCTAATTCGGACTGTAGAACTTGCTGAAACAAAGTTGAAAATCGGATCCGCAACAAAAGGAAACGTTTCACAGGCAAAACTGGCATATGCCAACATCCGAGCGAACCTGATCGCAGCGCGTGCCAACGTGCTGCAGCGCGAAGCCGCACTCCGGAATATGATTGGATTGCCACCCGAAGATGACGGACGAATCGTGCCATCCACGCCCCCCACGCGCGATCGGGTTGAGTTTCTCTGGGAAGAAATCAATCAGACCGCTCAGTCACGTCGCCCCGACCTGATTGAACTCAATCTGATCCTGATGGCGGATCAGAAACGACTGGTGCAAAATCGCAATCTGGCACAACCCCAACTTGACGCAGTTGCCTTGCAGCAATGGAATGGTTTAAGCGGTCGGATCCTTAACGGCAACAGACTGTCCTCTGGACTTGATGAGAACAACAGCTGGACGATGGGCGTCAATTTCTCAGTTCCGCTCAGTCTGCGTCGGTCCCGCGCTCAGGTGCGAAATCAGGAATTATTGATCGCAAAAGATCGCGCCAACATCCAGCAGAACCTGCATCGGATTGAACACCTGCTGGCGACTTCGCTGCGTTTGGTCGATCAGAATTTCCTGCAGTACGAAGCGTTTCGAGACGC
>JAYSPO010000941.1:0-10785 GCA_043722015.1 Candidatus Kuenenia sp.
CCCGTCGCTCCGCCGACGGGATTGCCTACACTTTCGCAAAACCACGGCGCAGACACAGCCCGGAAAACACGGATTTATTGATGGACGGGTTCTTAGCCAAAAGATCTTCGATGGTGCCTGCCACCACCATCACACAGGCGGCAACCCAAGAGGCGAAACCCGATTCCACAACGCGAGCGGCAACAAGGCCGCATCGGTCATGGAGGACCGTGATGCCGATTGCCACACTGTTGATTGCCGCGTTGGCAGCAGGAGCAGCCCTCCTGCTGCCGAAACCAGCTGTTGAAGCTGCTGCTCCGCCGGTGACAAAAGCGGTCCTGGTCAAAGCGTATCCTCATGACCGCACGGCGTTTTGTCAGGGTCTGGTGACGTACGAAGGACGCTTGCTGGAAGGTACAGGTCAGTACCAGAAATCACGGTTGCGACTGGTGGATCTCGACACCGGTGAATCCGTGCTCGATCAGAAAAACACAGACGACGTATTTGGCGAGGGCATCACGATCTGGAAAGATATGGTGTATCAGCTCACCTGGCGCAACGGTTACATGTTGGTTTACGATGTCAAAACGCTGCAAAGCAAGGGCTATATCCGATACCGCGACATTGATCCGAAACTCAGTGAAGGATGGGGGATCACACACGACGGCCATTCATTGATCCTCAGCGACGGTAGTGCGGACCTGCGTTTTATCAACCCGGACACATTCAAGCTGAAGAAGACTGTTCGCGTAAAGTCCGGCTCGAAGGCGATTACGAAACTGAACGAACTGGAATTTGTCAACGGACGGATTCTTGCCAACGTCTGGTACGAAGATCGTATCGCCTGCATCGATCCGGCGTCCGGCAAGGTGACCGAGTGGATTGACATGGCTCATTTGCGACCTCGCGAAGTCAAAAATGATCGAGAAGCTGTTCTCAATGGCATTGCCTGGGACGATAAAGCCAAACGCCTCTTCGTAACCGGCAAGAACTGGCCTACGATGTACGAAATTGCCCTGAGTGAGTAGTCTGCAACCCATGCTGAATCACGTCTTCCCCGAGTTGCTTGCTCTCAGAATTTCGACAATTGACGCCGCCATCGTGGCCGTCTATCTGGCAATCCTGACGGGCATGGGCTTCTGGATCGGCCGCGACAACAAAACTGTCTCGGACTATCTGCTGGGTGATCGCAGTCTGCCGTGGTGGGCTGTGTTGGGTTCGATTGTCGCAACAGAAACGAGTACCGCCACATTTCTGAGCGTGCCTGGGATAGCTTTTGCGGAAGGTGGCAACCTGCAGTTTCTGCAACTGGCCCTGGGATTTTGTCTCGGTCGGGTGATCGTCGCCACGCATTTGATCCCGCTCTACTTCAAGGGAAAGCTGTTCACAGCGTACGAAGTGCTGCACAAGCGATTTGGCGGCGTCACACAGAAGACAGCGTCGCTCATTTTTCTCGTGACCCGAAACCTTGGTGACGGACTGCGGCTGCTGCTGGCGGGGATTGTCGTCGAAAAAGTGGCGGGGGTCGGTCTGCCGCAGAGCATCATGATTGTCGGTGTGGGCACAATCGCATATACCTTCGTCGGTGGCATGAAGGCGGTAATCTGGAGTGACTGCGTGCAACTCCTGATTTATCTGAGCGGCGGCATCGTGGCGCTGGTGCTGATCGTCGAAATGTTACCGGGCGGATGGTCAGAACTGATGAGTTTCGCGAAGAGTCACGACAAGCTGGCGTTCTTCGATTCAGGCATCGATGCATCTCGACCGTACTCCCTGTTCATCAACTTCACGAAGGCCAATACTTTTCTGGCCGGCTTAATCGGTGGTTCCCTGCTGTCTCTTGGAACGCATGGCACTGATCAGATGATGGTGCAGCGTTATCTGTGTACGCGCAGTCAACGCGGGGCGGCGAAAGCCGTAGTGGTGAGCGGCCTTGTGGTGTTCGCGCAGTTCACGCTGTTTCTGGTTCTGGGGATCGCCCTGGCGGCGTTCTATGCCAGGCAGCCGAACAGTCCGAAGTTTGATCGCAGTGATGAAGTGTTTGCCACGTTCATCGTCCAGAAAATGCCCGTCGGAATGGTGGGCCTGATGCTGGCAGCTGTGTTTTCCGCAGCCATGTCGACTCTCAGCAGTTCGCTCAATTCTTCTGCCGGCGCGGTCGTGAATGACTTTCTGAAAGACGTCGGGACAGCTCGCACGCAGCTTCGGCTGAGTCGGCTGCTGACACTGGTGTTTGGTGTCCTGCAGATCGGTCTGGCGATTGCGGCCATTCAACTGGAGCGCAGTGTGATCGACAATGCGCTCGCCATCGCCGGATTCTCCAGCGGGATCCTCGTGGGCGTTTTCGCGCTGGGTGTGTTGACTCAGCGCGTTGGCCAGATGAGTGCGATGATCGGGATGCTCGAGGGCACAATGGTGCTGTGCATGGTCAAATTCTGGACTCCGATTGCCTGGCCATGGTATGCACCGATCGGCGCGGCTGCCACAATCTCCTTCGGTCTGATCGCCTCAATGGCGTTTGATTCAGACCGAGATGCGACAATCAGCGAGGTTCGATAGAATGCGTGAGGCTTGGAAAAGGCAGGCTTGGAAAAGGGGTCAGGAACCAATAGCCAAATGGCCCAGAGGGTGCTCCGCACTATTGGTTCCTGACCCCTTTTCCAAGCCATCGCAAGGGTGCGACTCCTGTAGCTTGACTCTCCGAGTCGAGCGCGATTCCTGTCGCCTGGACATCTATGTCCGACGTTCTGCCAGACACCGCCATTCATCCAGCTGAACTTCATTCCTATGAGATATCTCCTTTTTCTACTTCTGTGCTTCCTTTCGTCGAGCGTCATTGCGCAGTCGGATTCAGAGATCCCGTTGCTGACCCCCGAACGCGTCGGCATGGACACCACGCGCCTGAATCTGATCGACGACATCGTGCAGGAAGGGTTGGAACAGGACAAAATGCCCGGCTGCGTCGTGATGATCGGTCGCCGCGAAGGAATTGCGTTCCGTCGCGCTTATGGGTTTCGTCAGTTGCAGCCGGAAAAGATTGCCATGACAACTGACACGGTGTTCGATCTGGCGTCGCTCACGAAGCCCATTGCGACGGCGACGAGCGTCATGGCGCTGATTCAACAGGGCAAACTGGATCCTGACGCCACCGTTGCCACGTATCTGCCTGAGTTCGCTCAGAACGGCAAAGAGACCATTACAATCCGCCATCTGCTGACGCATACGGGAGGATTGATTGCCGACAACGCGATGAGCGATTATGCCGACGGAGAGGACAAGGCGTTCGCCAGGATCTACGGCCTCAAGCCAACAGCCGCCCCCGGTGAAAGTTTCACCTACAGTGACGTCGGCTTTATTGTTCTCGGGCAGGTTGTGAAGGCTGTCAGCGGCAAGGACGTGCATGAGGTTTCCCAGGCACATATTTTCGAACCGCTGAAGATGACGGAAACCGGTTACTTGCCAAACGATCAACTCAAGGCTCGCGCCGCCGTGACAGAACAGCGGGACGGACACTGGATGCAGGGCGAAGTTCACGATCCGCGTGCGTTTGCGTTGAATGGCATCGCGGGCCATGCAGGATTGTTCTCCACGGCACACGATCTGGCACGCTATGCCACAATGATGCTTGGCGGCGGGCGGTTGCACGACGTGCAGATTCTGGATGAGTCGACGTACAACCTGATGACCACGGCAGTGGAGATTCCGCGCGGGCGGCGGGCACTCGGTTGGGATGCAAAGACGGGGTATTCATCAAATCGCAGCGACCTGATGTCGTCGCAGGCATTCGGACATGGAGGGTTCACCGGGACCGGAATCTGGATTGACCCTATGCAGAATCTGTATGTCATTTTTCTGTCGAACCGGGTACATCCGGACGGCAAAGGGCTGGTGAATCCACTCATCGGTCGCATCGGAACGATCGCCAGTGCCGCGATTGTCCAGACGGCGGCTCGTGAAGTTCGCTCGGAACCTGACGTGAATGTACTCAACGGAATCGACGTTTTGCAGCGAAGTGGCTTTACGATACTCAAGGGCCACAATGTCGGCCTGATCACCAATCAGACAGGACTCAACCGCGACCGCGTCAGCACGATTCGTCTGATTCACGATGCAGAAGGTGTTGCCCTGAAAACGCTTTTCAGTCCCGAACACGGACTGGAAGGCAAACTTGATATCCCGAAGATCGGGGACCAGCAGGACACCACGACAGGACTGAAAGTCTTCAGTCTGTATGGCGAGACACGAGTCCCGACGGCAGAAAGTCTGGAAGGGATCGACACATTGGTCTTTGATATTCAGGACATCGGCTGTCGCTTCTACACGTACGTTTCGACGATGGGAAACGCCATGAAAGTGGCTGGCGAACATAAGATTCGATTCGTGGTGCTGGATCGCGTCAATCCGATCAGCGGTGTCGATGTGCAGGGGCCGGTCCTGGATGAAGGCGATGAATCCTTTGTGGGGTTTCATTCCCTGCCTGTGCGACACGGCATGACGGCCGGTGAATTGGCTTTGATGTTTCGCGCGGAGCTGAAGCTGGATGTGGACCTGGAAATTGTGCCGGTCGAGGGCTGGACGAGAAATTATTTGTTTGATCAGACCGGACTCGTCTGGACCAATCCTTCGCCCAACATGCGCAGTCTGACGCAGGCGATGCTGTATCCCGGGGTGGGACTGATTGAAATGACCAACGTATCGGTGGGACGCGGAACGGATACGCCGTTCGAAGTCGTCGGCGCGCCATGGATCGATGCACGCAGATTCGCCGCGCATCTGAACCACGCCGGACTTGCCGGAGTTCGATTTGTACCCGTTCGATTCGTACCCGCGTCGTCGAAATACGCCGGGGAAACCTGCAACGGCGTAAACATCATTGTTACGGATCGAGCCCGATTCCACCCTCTTTCAACCGGCATCCAGCTCATGTGCAGCCTGAAAGCATTGCACAGCGATGAGTGGGACAGGAAAAAGCTCAATACACTTCTTTGCAGTCGGAAGACGGTCGAAGCGATTGAGGCTGGCCACAGCGTGAATGAAATCGAACCTCTCTGGGCTGAAGAGCTGGCTCGATTCCTGAACCGACGTCGCAGGTTCCTGCGATATGAGTGATCGAGTATGATCCGCTATCCCGGTAGAGTTCCGGTTTGCGGTCGTGGGAAATCAGGAAAAATGCATGTCGAACGTTGAATATGATGTGATCATCGGGCTGGAAGTCCACACGCAGCTCAAGACCCGATCGAAACTGTTTTGCGGTTGTTCCACGGCGTTCCGGCCGAATGATCCGAACACACAAACGTGTCCGGTCTGTCTGGGACTTCCCGGTTCGCTGCCGGTGATGAATCGTCATGCGTTTGAGCTGTCGCTGACGACGGCTCTGGCCCTGAACTGCGAAATCTCGCCGTGGACGCGCTGGGATCGCAAGCAGTATTACTATCCTGACCTGCCAAAGGCCTATCAGATCAGCCAGTACGACGTGCCCTTCAGCAGCAAAGGCTGGCTCGATATCGCTGCTGATGACCCGACACAACCAGCGCGACGAATTCGGATCACGCGGGCTCATCTGGAAGAAGACGCGGGTAAGAACGTCCACGACGAAAGTGGACGCGGGGCGGAGAGTCGAGTCGATCTCAATCGGACCGGAACGCCGTTGCTGGAAATCGTGAGCGAGCCGGATCTGCGGTCGGCGTCTGAAGCACGCCGGTACCTGGAAAATCTGCGTTCTCTGCTGTTGTTTATTGAAGTATCCGACTGCAACATGCAGGAAGGCAGCCTGCGGTGCGATGCGAATGTGAATCTGCACATCCACATCGCAGATGGCAGTCGCTCCGCCACGCCAATCGTTGAGCTTAAGAACATGAACAGCTTTCGCAATGTCGAACTGGCTGTGGAATACGAAGTGCGCCGCCAGGCTGTGCAGTGGGAAAAGACGGGACAGAAAATCGGCGATGCTCCCAAGCAGACGCGCGGCTGGGATGCAGAACGCAGCGTCACCTTTGCCCAGCGGGAGAAAGAAGAATCATCGGACTATCGCTACTTCCCGGATCCGGATTTGTTTCCCGTCACAACGACGATCGCACAGATCGCAGCAATCCGTAAGTCTCTGCCTGAAACACCAGCGGCGCGGCGCGAACGGTTTCAGACACAATTGGGACTCAACGAATACGATGCGTCGGTAATTCTGGATCAGGGACCCGAATTCACGGCATGGTTCGAGCAGGTCTCACAATTGTGCGGCGATGGGAAAACAGCCGCGAATTGGGTAACACAGGACATCCTTCGCGACTTGAACGCCGACAGCCTGACGATCGATCAGTTCCCGATCACGGCTCAGATCCTCGGCACGCTGCTCAAATGCATCACGTCTGAACGCATCACGACGAAGAGCGCGCGGGATATTTATGCGGTACTGAAAGAGTTAGCGGCCAATGGTCTTGCGATCGGCGTTTCCGATATTGATCGCCTGATTGCAGAAAATGGGCTTGAGATTGTGCGAGATACGGCAGCGCTGGACGCGGCGATTGCTGCAGCCATTGCTGCGAAGCCGGACGCCGTGCACGATTTTCGCTCAGGAAAGCAGAATGCCGTTGGCCCGCTCATCGGTATGATTATGAAACAAGTGGCCGGCGCGGATCCGAAGCAGGTTCGTGAGCTACTTATTGCAGCGATGAGGTAAAATGGCAGGTCATAGTTGCCCGTCACTCCGTGGCGGAAGACTCGCGTCGGAGACACGAGCAACAATGTATCAGGATATCACTTCCTTCGATCTTCGATATTGCTGCTCTCTATACTACTAACAGTTCATTTTTTGTTGCGCCGGGAAGATTTTTTGGCGGCAGTTTGTAAAGGTTGTTTTCATGCATCGACTTCGTCCTCATCGGGGTTCGACCTCGGTGACGGAAAAACTTCAAAGTAGCCGTCACGCTCCGCCGTGACGAGCCTTGAACTGGGCGACTTGAATGAAGCCCCAGCGATGATTGTTCTTCAACCCCTACAACGGGGCAAATCGTGGAACTCTGTCTCGGTGGATGAATGTCGATTGACAAATGCTAATCACGACGGAGCGTGATTGCTACTTTGGGTTGCGGGCGAAGCCCGCGCTGGGTACCGCTGTGGTAAAACAACTCGTTAATTTTCGCTTCGAATGAACTCAGACCCGCTTTTCGGATAGCAGAACAGGCGATGCAAATGATCAAGCCGAGGCCGAATTCCACACGTACCGCGTACGTCACCGTCCTTGCTGCGTTGTGGCTCTCATCAACCATCTCCTCTGCCGCTGACAAGATTACGTTCAATCGCGATGTGCGTCCGATTTTGTCCGATAAGTGTTTCTTCTGTCACGGACCGGACAGTGCCAAACGCGAAGCAGAGCTGCGACTGGATGTTCGCGACGTCGCGGTAGCTTCGGGAGCCATTGTTCCGGACAGACCCGATGAAAGCGAAATGTTGCGACGCATTCTAAGCCACGATCCGGACGTACAAATGCCGCCCGCAACGGCAAAGCTGGCGAAACTCACGGAAGCGGAAATCACGACGCTGCGACGATGGATTGAACAGGGGGCCGAATACGAAGGGCACTGGGCGTTTTTGTCGCTTTCGAAAGACGCTTTGGGAAGTCATTCAGCGAATGACGTGTCTCCCCGCATTGATGCAGTCGTTGCGGCTGGTCTCACTGAACGTGGTCTTGCAATGCAGCCCGAAGCCAATCGAAATACGCTGATCCGACGCATGAGTTTTGATCTGACTGGTTTGCCGCCAACTCCTGCCGAAGTCACTGCCTTTCGGGACGATCAGACGCCGGAGGCTGTTGAGAAACTCGTGGATCGCTTGCTGGCATCACCGGCGTACGGCGAGAAAATGGCGGTCGATTGGCTCGATACAGCACGCTATGCGGATAGTTTTGGTTTTCAGGTCGATCGACCGTGGGAAATGTGGCCGTGGCGCGACTGGGTGATTAAAGCTTACAACGACAACCTGCCGTTTGATGACTTCATCGCATGGCAGCTCGCCGGGGATCTGTTGCCGAATGCTACCGACGAACAGATTCTGGCCACGGCCTTTAATCGCCTGAATCAGCAGGAATCCGAAGGCGGCAGCGTGGAAGAAGAGTACCGCGTCGAGTACGTCTGCGATCGCGTCCAGACATTCTCGACGACATTTCTGGGACTGACGTTCGAATGTGCCCGCTGCCACGATCACAAGTTCGATCCGCTCACTCACAAAGAGTATTATCAGTTCTTCGCCATGTTTCAGAACATCGACGAAGCTGGATTGTATTCCTATTTCACCACATCACCGCCCACACCAGCACTGACAATGCAGGATGCACCGTCGCATCAGAAGCTGGCAGAACTGCGACTTGCAGTCTCCAACCTTGAGGCTGCTGGCGAAGATACCCGACGCAGCCGCGAACCGGCTTTTGCGGCATGGTTGAATTCGCCGGATCGCAGCGGCGCGACTCCTTTTGCGATGCCGGAATTGGGCCATTTCCCGTTCGAGACGCTCGAAGGGGACAAGCTGGCGAATTCCGTGGCACCTGACAAACCTGCCGTGCTGAAGGGCGAAAACAAGCTGGTCCCGGGACACGACGGTAACGCGGTGGAATTCACTGGTGATGATTCGATCGACCTTCCGTTCGGGAACTTCAAACGCGAAGAACCGTTTACGGTCTCGCTCTGGCTGAAGACACCCGACGTGAAGGAACGGGCTGTCGTGTTTCATCGCTCACGAGCCTGGACCGATGCGGCAAGTCGCGGATACGAACTGCTGATCGAGAATGGACGACTGAAATGGTCACTCATTCACTTTTGGCCGGGGAATGCCGCGTCGATCTCTGCGAGATCAAACGTTCCGGTGAATGAATGGGTCCATGTGGTTGTGTCATCCGACGGCAGCAGCCGAGCGGCAGGCTTGACGATCAGAATCAACGGCGAGGAAGCCGATGTCGAAGTGGTGAAGGACAATCTGTCGCGGGAAATCACGGGCGGCGGTGGCGACAACATCGCGCTCGGAGAACGCTTTCGTGATCGGGGCTTCAAGGGTGGCATGGTTGATGAGTTTCGCGTCTTCTCACGACGACCCAGCGACCTCGAAGCACTGGCCACTTTCGATGAAGCCGCCGCGACCAGTCTCGCGATTCTGCCAGCGGAGCAACTGAACGAGACACAGCGAGCAACTCTGTTCGATCACTTCCTGACGTCCACCGACGACGTCTGGACTCAGCACCTGGCAGCATTGCAGTCCGCGCGGGCAGCACTTGCGCAGTTCAATGATGGCCTCAAGGAGATCATGGTGATGCGCGAGCTGCCGGAACCGAAAAAGGCGTACGTGCTGTATCGCGGTGAGTACACTCAGAGACGTGAAGAAGTCTTCGCGGGAACTCCGGCAGCACTCTCGCCGTTTCCCGAAGCTGCGCCAAAGAACCGATTGGGACTGGCGACCTGGCTGACAGATCCACGACACCCGCTCACCGCGCGGGTGACCGTCAATCGTGTGTGGCAGAGTCTGTTTGGACGTGGACTGGTGAAGACATCGGAAGATTTCGGAAGTCAGGGAAGTCGCCCACTGTATCCGGCGGTGCTGGATTCTCTGGCGTTGCAGTTGATTGAAACAGACTGGGACATGAAACGGCTGGTGCGGTCAATTGTCCTTTCGAAAACATACCGTCAACGCAGCATGGCCGACGGAAAAACAATGGCCGATGACCCGGACAACGAATGGCTGGCACGCGGGCCGCGTTTTCGATTGCCTGCAGAAATGATCCGCGACAATGCACTGGCTGCTGCGGGACTGTTAAATCGAAAAATCGGCGGTCCGCCAGTGAATTCCTGGGAAATGGCGGAGTCTTTCAAACCTGCAGCTGCCAGCGGTGGAGACGATGTTTATCGGCGGAGCATTTATACAAACTGGCGTCGCACAGGTCCGCCACCAGCGATGGTTGCCTTTGACGCGCCGAGACGAGCCGTCTGTGCCGCGAAACGGGAGCGAACCGATTCACCGTTGCAGGCCCTGATCCTGCTCAACGGGATTCAGTACGTTGAAGCCGCCCGAGTCCTCGGCGAATCACTCCACCGCGATGCCTCAGGCCGCGTAGCAGCGATGATTGAGCAAGGCTGTCTGCGCTGTCTCAGCCGCGCACCTGATCAACGTGAAACCGAGATCCTGACACAGTTGTACAATGAACAGCTGGAACATTTCCGCAGCCATCCGACGGACGCAGATGAGCTGCTCAAAATTGGCCAGTTCCCCCAAGACACGAACATCACCCCCATCGAAACCGCCGCCGCCACCATGCTGGCCCAGGCACTACTCAATCACGACGAATGTGTGATGAAACGATAAGTAGTGCATCGATCTGTCACTCATTCAGTTTGTGCAAATCCATGATTGCTTCTCTCCTGCACGAGGATAAGATCCTCCAGGCGGACGCGACAGGCGGACTTCTCCTGTCCGCTCCAAGTTTCAGTTGACTTGTGGCGTTGCGGTAATGTTCAAAACTCGCAAAGTTGACCGCTTGTGGCGAGATTCGAGTTCTGATAAATCTCGAGTCCAGTTTTGATTATCCTGATTCCCAGAGGGTTGCTACCTCAAACTGAGTTGGGATGACTGGAATGTTCGCATTCAACGTTGCTGGCAACCATCGCGACGGATGAATCGCACTCTTTTCGATGCGAGGCCGTCGTGGAGGCTGGGTATGGCTTTCTACGCGGTGCTCACGGAGAATTGAATCGCTGAGACGAACCATTGATGAACGCCGATCATGGTCGAACACTCAAAGCTCCGGCGAGCGGCTGGGCGTCAGCCCTCCGT
>JAYSPO010000942.1:0-10997 GCA_043722015.1 Candidatus Kuenenia sp.
CTCGCAGTGCATCGCTCAGTCGAGCCAGGCGAATGCTTCGGGCGTCGGCATCCGTCGCGGCAAAGACACCCGCCTGAAGCAGGCCGATGTCGATGTTGCCGCCGGAGGACAGCGTGATGTCGTTGCCGTCGGAATCTGTCAGGCTGATTGCACGTGTCACCAGCAGATTGCCGGCTGTTGTCACAGTCAGGCTGCCGTCGGTGACGGTGACATCCAGCTCCAGTTGCCGCGTTCCGATATTATTCACGACGACGTTGCCGGAATCCGCTGTTCGCAGACTCAGCTGATCGGCGTTCGTCTGGAATGTGCCCGCCAGTGACGCCGCGTTGAGCGTCAACCGACTGCCCGTCATCGTTGTGCCGGAATTCTGTGACAACTGCCCCGTTGTCCGGAGGTCGATATTGCCCCCGGCCAGAACGTCTCGCACGGTGAGGTTACCGAAGGCCAGCACATGGATGCTGCCACCTGCGCTGACCAGAGCATCCACAAAGCTGGCGTCGCCGAGATTCAGCAGGGTCACATTGCCGGTTGCCGAATTCTGAACGTCGTATTCACGGACATTCGTATTGGCCGTGACACCGCTTGCGGCTCGAACACGCAATTGTCGCCCGATTGCCACGGCACCGGTCTGCGACACAGTGCCAGCCGGTGCGATCAAATCGATCATTCCGGTGGCTGCCGCCGCGCTGAGAGACGAATCTGTCAGAGTGACATGGCCGCCGGTGGATCCGGCAGTTAATCGAATATCACCCGCAAACGCCGTGAGTTCCGTGCTGATTGAGCCGACGACTGAGCCGACGCCGGCTGTTCCGGCAGTGGCCTGGATAAGGCTGCCAGCCGTTATTGACCCGTCCATTGCGATGTCGCGCCCCGCGTTGAGCACGATTTCACTGAGTGCCCCCATGACACCGTCTTCATCGACACTCAGGCGGCTGGCTGTGCCCAGGGTGATATCTCGCGATGACGTGATGACAAGTCGACCGTCGGATTTCAGAGTCGCGATGGCCGGAAGCGTTCCGCTCGGCGCACCGTCCGGAACGAGTCCATTGACCAGCACATCCTGTCCCGCGGTGATGCGGAGCGTCTCATCGGTTGCACCGGACTGCACGATTCCGTGAACCGCAACATTGTTCCCAGCCGCGATCGTGACCGACCCCAGTGAGTCAATGGATGCCCCTCCGAATGCTCCCTGAAACGCGGTCGTTCCGTCATCGTTCAGTGTCCGCGATGTCGTCAGCAGCGTTTGCGATTCGCTGATGTTCTGCGTCTGCCACTGGGTGACGGACTTCTCGTTCACCACTTTGACGGTCGACTCACCCGTTTCAAACTTCGGCCGCAGGTCGTAGATGTCGGAGGTATTCGTTACCAGCTGATACGAGAACTGAGAACGCGTATCCACAAAGTCGTGAGTGTTGTAGACGTTGTGCCATTGGTAGTGTTTGCGTTCCTCGAACGTCGGAATGGAAACGAATGAGCTTATTCTTCTAAGTTGTTGTATGTAATTTGGCCCGCTCCAATAGCTGCCGTAGTCGTCCTGACGAAACTGGTCCTGAAGGTATGAGCCGACCTGTACCTGTTCCCACGACCGGGTTGTTGTTTGAGGTTGCCAGCCAATCGCGTCGTAAGTGCCATTTGTATATGCCATAGAATAGACCGGGTCCGTTGCGTAGACCGGCTCCGATATTGAGACGTCATTCATCGCAGCCCAGGAAGTGACGCCGGTGATCTTGACTCTGACACCTTTATAAGTCACAAGAGAGTCGAAGTTGATAGGCGGCAGGATATAGTTGCCCACCGCAATAAATTGTGAGTGCGTTTTAATGTGTTCCCAGGTATCCGTGTACGCGTTGTAGCCCTCGATCGCATAAGTCATAGTGGATGCGGGACTCACCTGCACATTCAATGTGACGCTTTTGAAGGTCCGCCAGGTATCAAACACTTTTCCAACAGACCCACTCGTCCCCCCTGCGTTATACGTGCCCACCCAGTTTTTTACCGAGTTCACGTTATATGATGATATATAAGTGCTGTAGCCCGAAATATACGTATTAGAAGACGGGTTATTGACGAAATTCGGTGTCTGAGCTGCCTGGATCGGGATCGTGGTACTCTGAGTCAGATCAGCTGTCTTTCGGTTCGCTGCCGAGGCCGTATTGATATCCAGGCCAGCTCCGTTTGGTGCCATCACCCACTGGCCGTTCATGTACTGAACGCTCATGCCACTGGGATCAAACGACCATGTCGGCTGGCCAGCCAGGCTGACACCGGTATCGGAATAATTGAATGAGCGACCGTCAGCGAGTTCGACGCTGCGAACGCCGTTCAGGTATTCCAGCGAATACAACGCCGCCCAGCCAGCTCCGGGGTTGGCAGCTCCCTGCGTGAATCCCGCCCACGGCGAGGCAGCTCGACTGTCCTGACGCTTTTCGCCAGTAGCCGGGTTATACCATCCAATCTGATGCAGCTTGACGTTGGTGTCCAGCCAGGTATTTCCAGCGTCGGCCTCGGTCTTGGTCGGCTCGCCCTGCGACACCATTCGCAGCACGTCGGCTGTCGCTCCGGTCGGCATCAGCACGTACTTGTCGCGCCAGCCATCGACCGGGACCCTGGTGACCTCGGTCGCCAGCGGCGTTCGAGCGGCAGCAATCTCAGAGGCCGACAGGACGCGGTCCCAGACACGCACTTCGTCAATCGTGCCATTGAAGTTCTGGTAAGTGCCGACATTGGAATCTCCGGAACCGATTGCCAGTCCCAACCCGGTCTGTGTGGTGCTTGTCGTTGTCGTCAGCACCGCGATGCCATCGACATACACAACTGTCCCGTTGGCAACTCCGTTCCGGAACGACATCGCGACATGGTGCCACTGCCCGTCGGCGACATTGATGTTGGTGTTTCGATCGCCGCTGGCATAGTCATAGGCAATCAGTTTGCCGCCTTTCACATACAGGCCATACTCGCCCTGCTTCACCACGATGCCGTGGTAGTCGCTGCTGGCGTCAGTGGTCTTAATCCACGCGTCGATCGTGCCGCTATTCACCCGCAATGAGGAATCGTTGGGCACGAGAACCGCCGTGCCTGAGGTGCCATTGAAGTGGAACCCTGCGCCGGAGATGCCGGCGGTGTAGGACACACTCCCGCGCTGGATCCCGTCAAGGCGGCTGCCTGCGGAGTTTCCGGCGTTGTATGAAGCCTGGTAGGAAGCCACCACATCGGCTGACGCGGCCGGACCATGCCAGCTCGGCTGCCACGTCTGCGTCGACGGGATCCCGTTGATGGTGTTGTGCGTCTCCATGTTCGCAAACGTGGTCGTATAGAAGCGGCGGTACCCCAGAGCAATCAACACCGAGTCCTGCTGAAGATCACTCAGGTCACCAAAGAACTTGCCGTAGTCCGGTCGAGTGGAAGTGGCCAGAGTGATGATGTTGCCGGTCAGCGGGTCGTAAGCCTTGCTCCAGTCGATGTTGTCCTGAATCATCGAGATGGAATCAACGAACGACGTGACGTCGGCGTTAATCGTTCCCTGGAACGTGATGGTGTGACTGCCGGCGGTGAGATTGATCCAGCCCGTGGCTTCGGTGGAGTAGAATTCGTCGCTCGCCGGCGTGATGGTCTTCACGACAACGCCGTCGACCAGAACATTGATTGTATTCCGATTCCCGGCCCAACGTCCTTTGGTTGCAAACTGAATCAAATAGGCCCCGGCCGTGCTGACATTCACCGTCCGGGAAATGCTTCCCAATCGCTGAATAAAACCGACCTGCGATCCGCTCGGAGCCGTTCCGTTATTAAACGCGCTGCCGTTGGACGCGATGCCACCACCCCCGTTGCCAAACGTCCACGGTGACGCGGCTGGTGCATACTGATATCCGCCCGCCGCAATCAGGGGAGTTTCAAAGCCCGCATTGGTCAGCACGACCGGCTTTCGGTAGTCGATTCCCTCAATGAAGTACTCACGCACCTGTTCTGCGGCCGTCAGCGCATTCGGGTTGTAATAACCCAGTTGACTGAGCGTCACGTCGGCCGTATTGAAGGCTAGGCCGACCCGGACGCTTTCCGTCCCGACCTGTTCGGTCGTGGTGGTCGTGACGAACGTGACTTCCGGGACCAGAATGGAACCAATCGCCACCTGCCGGGTTCCGGTGATGACTTCAACCGTCTGCGGCGTCAGCGTGATCACCGGCCGTCGTACCGGCACCTGGGCGCTGCCAACAGTGGTCGCGCCGACAACGGTCACGTCATGACCAGCCACAATGCTGGAGGCCCCGCCACTGGTCAGGGTGCCGCCGTTGATTGAAATGTCGCCGCCAGAGAGGTCAGCAACAGTGACCGTTCCTATCAATCGTGCGGTCGTCCAATTGGCACCAACCCCGGCGTTGACCGACAGACGGTCGCCTGCGTGAACGGCGCCAAACAGTGTCACGGAATCCACGGCATTGATAAACACATCGCCAGTGCTTCCCGTGGCCGTCGTCTGGCCGTCGAGGGAAACGAATCGTCCCAGCAGATGAATCCGTGAATCGGCTTGAATCGACGCGGGATGCGTACCGTCCGGATTTGAGCTCACGATCAGATTGTTCGTCGCTCGCAAATCAATTTCACCGCCTGCCGCATGCGTTCGGACGACAGAATCCGGAGCCAGTGTGATGTTAGTCGCCAGGAACTGAATTCGGTCCGCCGCATTGATCGCAGTCATCACAAAGACGTTGCCGGCTTTGCTGACAAAGATCTCATCAGTATCGGCCATTGTGGCGCCGCCGACGTTGCGAGTTTCCCCTACCACACCGCTCAGCACGACCTTTTGATCCGCGCCGATGGAGATCGTCCCACCGGGATTTGTGGCCAGTGTGCCGCCGTGTACGCGGACAGGGTTGCCACTGCCGTCGGACGTGAATTCAAACGCCCGCAGACTCAACCCGACACCCGTTTCATCGCTGCCACCGACGACGGTCAATCGGTTGTTGGCCTTCAACAGACCGTCCACTTCAATCAGCTCACCGGAAATCAGCGTCACATTGGCACCGCTGTGCAAAGCCACAATCGCGCTGTAGATCTGAATGTCCTGATCCGTGTTGATCGTCACATTGTGGCTCGTGCCGGAAGGCTCGCCAGCGACCGATTCTGTCCGCAGCGTACTGAGCGGACTCAGCGTGAAGCTGACATCAGACAGACCACCATGGACGTTGACTGTGATATCGCCGGTGGCTGCCAGAGTGCCGCCGACCGTTTGTGCCACACCGCCAATAATTCCCTGACCGCCGATGGCGACTTGTTCGCGTCCGTTGACGACGATATCAGCACCGATTCCGCTGTAAGTTGTACTTGTTCCAGCGATCGTTGCACCGGCCAGCAGTGAACCGGCAATCCTCAGGCTGCCGGCACCCAGACTGATCACGGAATTGTCGCCACTAGTGGCGATTACCGAACCAGAGCCAATGTCCACAAGTCCCGTGGCATTGAATTCGATGCGATCGACGGCGGTGACCAATGCTCCCAGTTGAGTGGTTCCATCCGCGGAGGCCTTTCCAAAACGCACATCGCCGCCACTGAAGACAAGTCGCTGTCCAGCTTCGGTAATCGCGATGGTCGTATTGAAGACTTCCACGACGTTGTCGGCATTGATTCGCAGCGAACCCGTCAACTGCAGATCGCCGTTGATAATCGCTCGGTCGCTCGCATCGATCGTAATTTCGAAGTCGGTTGTGTCGGCCGTCGTTCGCGTGCTGCGGACAACACCCTGAACATCCACAACGGCTCCCTTCAGAGCGATCAAGCCATCGGATTCGATGAGTCCGGACGACTTCGGAATTGTCAGGTTCCCGTGCACTGCGTTGAGTTCCAGGCGAGCCAGATCGGTGCTGCCGGTACCGAACACTCCATCAAACACGACGTCGTTGTGACCGGTGACAACAATGTTGCCACCTCCGCCCGTGGAATTCAGATGACTGATGCCGTCGATCTGAATACTCACCTGCCCCGACACAGTCTGCGATCCGGCCGTCAAGAGAATGTCCTGATTTGCCGTCAGATTACCGCGAATTCGCAGGGTCTTTGCTGCCGACAGGTTAATGTCCGAACCCGCTCCGCCCGCAATGATTGATCCGCGAATGTCGCCGTATTCCCCGGCACTGAACGAGATCGAGCCGTTGACCGTCTCCAGCACTCCGGTCGGTCCCAGATCAATGTCGGTTCCGTCCGGCGAAATGCCGCTATAAAGATTGATACCCGAGTACGCTCGCACCTTGCCGCCGATGGACAGCTTGCCATTCGGGCCCGCCGGCGCACCAATGCTGACGGTCGAACCGGGCTGAGCTGCGTCGATCGCATACAGGCGCGTCGATGTCAGGACGCCAGCGGACATATCGAACCCGAGTTGACTTGCATTGATCGACGAGGTGCCGATCGAAATGGAGTACGGGCTCGTCAGCAGCAGCATGCCATTGCGAAGTTTGATCTTCACATCCGGATCGACGATTCCAGGCGTAGATGGATCATCAGCCAGATTGGTAAATGTTTGCCCTACTCGTGCGGGATCATTGGCGGCTGTGATTGTGTAATGTCCGTTTTCCAGCGCCGCCTGCAGGTCGGCGACAAGGTCGGCAATGCTGGTGTTGTCGGATGTGTCAGCGGCATGAAGAACCGCAGTCCCGGAGTACTTGAAGTCCACATGGTCCACTGTAATGGCCAGCGTGACATCCTGTGTCAGTTTTCCGGTTGATGAGACCGTGAAGCCCTGAGCACTGATTTCATTGATGTGCCCCGGTGCCTGAATCACCACTTCGCCGGGTGCGTTCAGGTTGATCTGGCTGTTCTGCCGGCGAATGATCAGACGACCGCTGCCCTGTACAGTCAATCCCGGCCCGGCACTCGGACCACCAGATCCGCCAACCAGATCGATCCTCTGTCCCGCGACAATGTCCTGACCGATCTCAATGACGCCGCCCGCTTCAAGTCGAACGGACGAATCGCCGTTGAAATAAGTGGGAATTCGTCCGAGATAACCGCCTGCCGCGTCTCGTACCGTGTCGATGCGTCCACCGGCCACGAACAGTCCCAGCAGCGAAGCGTCCTGCTGCGATGTGAGTGTGATTGAACCGTTCGAATCGTTTGCCGTCAGTTCGCTGGCCGCATGCACCAGCAGACCTTCTCGCGTGGAATAGCTGCCGCCGTTCACGGTAATCGCGTGAGCTGCTCGGAGGTAGGTTCCCGTCGTTACCAGATCGCCGGCCTGGTTCAGCGTGTGTCCACCAAGGAAGGCTCGACCCGCTGCGTTGATTGTCAACTGTGCCGGTTGACTGGAATAAGTTGCGGTCTCGCCACGGAAGTCGCCTGCCGCATTGAATTGCTGGGTGATCTTTGCACCGGCATTCAGTGAACCAAGCAGTTCAATATTGCCAGCCGCGTTGATCGTGATGCCGCCGCCCGATCCATTGGCCATCTTGCCGGCCGTAGTAATGCCACCGGCTGTTGTCACGACAAGACTCAGGCGATCATTGCCTTCAGCGCCCAGCGACTTGCCCGGAAACAATGCCGCCAGAGTATCGTCGGCCTCCGGTGTTCCGGAATTGACAGTCACTGTGCCGGATGCCAGCAGCCCGGTATCCAGATAGAGCTGTTCGCCAGCGCTCACGCTGATGGCCGATCCACCCGGCAATGTGTAGTCGACACCACTGTCAGTAATTGTGCCACCGGAAACGATCACACCAAACAGGTCGACATCGGAAGCGCCTTGGATATCGATCAGACTGCCTGCATCGCTGGTGACGACCTGCGCCGTCTTTGCAACGTACACACTGCTGAGCAGAAGTGGGTCGGTGTTGTGATGTGACGTGCCATCCGTTTCGATGCCGCCCAGGATGCGGACATCATCCCGGACCTTCAGAAAGCCTTCGACATAGGCAAACTGGTCGGATTGAATCAGCAGGTCCGAATTTGTTCCGAGCACATTGATGTTGCCGCGAATAATGACGTCGGCCGCCGATGTGAGCTGCAGTTCAGAGTCGGCGGCCAGCGTCGTCAGTGTTCCGGTCAGCAACAGGCCGTACTGGCTGTGACCGAGCAATGGATGGTGCGGATCCGTGTCAGCCAGACCGCTGAAGTAATCAGCGTGATCAAATTGCGGCGTCCCGGAATTCAATTCCATCCGATCCGAAGTGGTTACCGTTCCACCAATAAACAGTTCATGCGGCGAGTTCAGGATCGCATCCGCACCGACGCCGGTTTGAACGGCGACCGGGGTCCCGTTCACATCGTCAAAGCGTGCGCCGGCCGTGACCGCTCCGCCAGGATTGATCGACAGCAGCAATCCTGCATCCAGCGTCAGCACGTTGTAGCTGTCGCGTCCGGCAACGATGCCGCCCTGGAGAACAGTCAGCTTCGTGTCGGTCGAAAGCAACGCTTGAGCCCCCGAGCCACTCACTTGAACTGTACCGGCAATCTGAATGGACTCATTGGAGTCAATATCAATGACACTATTCGGATTCAAAGTCGCGATGCGACTACCAACGTCAGACTTCACGCTGACGAATTCTCCGGCCAGAGAGAAGTACGGCCGCGTACCGTTGGTATGCACTACATCAATTTCCACACGATCCTGCCCGATGATCCAGCCGCCATGCTGCAACTGCTCATTCAGTTCAACGAGCACGGTCCGGCCGGACAAACCGGAGTCATCAGGTCCGAGTTGGTTGTGCAGATTCTTTGAATTGATTGTGGCTCGGTGACCGTGAATTTCCAGAGCATCCGCCGGTGCCTGCACGTCACCACTGACTGTGATTGTGTCGGCATAGAATCTGGTGAGGTTTCGCAGAGCGGCCGTGCCTTCAATATCGCCGAACGTCATTTCATTGCCGACACCGCTGGCATTGATGTTCGCATGGCCAATCTGAACCAGACTGAAATCATCACCCATTGCGGCAAAGTCACGAACGCCGAGATAAGCGGTCGCATCCTGCTGGATAATGGACAGGTCGACTCCGTATTTATCTTCGCCCGCAGATCCCAGTCGATAGTTGATATCGTCATGCTTCGAGCGAATCGTAAGGTTACCCGTGCCAGTGATCGTGTTATCGCCGCTTGAAAAATCGAAGTCGTCAGCAATCAGTCGAATGCTCTGACCGGACGTTGAAGTCGAGATCACTCCCGAAGCCAGTGTCAGCATTGCGCCCTGTGCGGTCAGTTCAATGTCAACGATACCATTTCGAGAATACACGCCGCCGTCGGTCAGATTGGCACTCAGAATACTCAGGCTGTCTTTCTCCCGGACCGTGATGTTTGCCTGAACCCCGCTGCCGCGATTGATCGCAGTCAGGGCGCGAACTTCGGAGCGAATCGTATCCGTGAACCCGAACGCGGCGGACAGAATCAGATGTCCGTTGACGGCGTGGAAATCCTGACCAGTGAAGTCGATCTGACCCAGATTGCTGATGAATTCCAGCAGCCCCGTCTGACCGCTGCCCATCGTGCCGGTCACCGTTGGACTTGCGTTGATCTCAACATTGTGACCGGCATGAACCACCAGGCCGCCTGCCGTGATTTCACGATCGGCCAGGAACGTGTCGGACGTGACCTGAAGCACACCAGCGACGTTCAGAGTATGTTTCGACCATGCCGCGTTCGCAACGTTCCAGTTTCCGCTGCCAGCAGACACCTGCCTGTTGATTGTGAGGCTGCTGGAATTGATACTCAGTGCACCGGATACCGTTACGGTGCCCTGCGTCAGCACAGAACCAGCCAGAACATTCCACAAAGCGCTCGCCATCCGAAGATCGGCTTGTGCAATCAGACTGTTCGCGGTGACATTCATCGCACCATTCACAACAATGGGTGCGCCAAAGCTGGTAGCGCCGGTTGTGTTCAGAGTCATGCTGCCTACAGTCACCGGAGCATTGCTGCTGGCCGCGAGACCAGCCGCAGAAATATTCGTGCTGCCGGTCACTACCAGATCGTCATTCAAAGTCACCGCGCCAGTAACAGTCCAGCCAGCGCTGCCTGCATTGACCGTGTTGGTGGCAGTCAGACTGTTTGCCGTGACGTTCATGGCCCCGGAGACATTGACAGTAGACCCGAAGTTCACATTGCCGCTGTTCAGCGACAGGCTGCCAACTGCCAGCGGGCTGGTGCTGCTGGTTGTGAATCCGCCAGGGGCAGAAACCGTCAGATTACTGGATACAGTCGTTCCAGTGCTCAGACCAATCGCCCCGGCAATCGTCCAGGTCGCGCTTCCCGCATTGATGCTCTTAGCGCCCGACAGGCCAGCGGCCGTGATATTCATTGCCCCCGCGACATTGACAGTTCCGCCAAACGCAACGTTGCCAGATGCTCCCAGCGCCATGCTGCCGGCCGTCAGTGCGGCGCTTGATCCAGTGGTCATACTTCCAGCGGACACGTTCACTGCCCCGGAAACCGTTACCGGCGCACCAAGCGTCGCGGCACCGCCGACATTAACCGTCAGTGAGTCCGCAGAGATTGCACCGCTGGTGCCCGTCGTCAGGCTCGCACCTGTCATGGTCAGAGCACCAGACACGGCAAGACTATCGTTCAGGGTGACTCCGTTTGGTGCAACAAAGTCAATGACAGGGGCCGTGAGATCACGATTCAACTCGATGGCATTTGCGTTAACCGTCAGATGTGCGGCGCCCAGTTTTCCACCGGTCGTGTCCGTACTGCCAAACTTCGTCACAGCACCGGTGTCGGTGATGTTGAAGGCTTCCAGCGAATCGTCGAAGACCAGAGTGTGATCGCCGAATTTGAATGAGTGATCATTGAACAGGGCTGCGGCACCATTCGAGTTCAGCGTCACGTTGACGGTGTCAGTCTGGACATCACCGACGATTGTTGTCTGGCCAATGCTGACGTTGGAATAATCAATCTGAACTGTGTTGTTTCCAGTTTCGCCATAGACGGTGTTCGCGCCGCCGCGAATTGTCACCGTATCATCATCTTCGCCGCCATAGATTTCGTTCGTGCCGCCCAGCACAAGAATCTGATCGTTGCCCTGT
>JAYSPO010000943.1:0-1995 GCA_043722015.1 Candidatus Kuenenia sp.
AACGACAGACGACGAATCCGATTGTTAAAGCGTTGCTGCAGAATCTTTGTCTGCTCAACGACCACGTCTTTGTCGCCTTGCTCGCGAGGCATCAAACTGTGATGAACAATGAAACCCGCTGCGTCTTCATACACCAGAACCTGACGTCCAACTGCACCGGTTCTCCGGCTTTGCCGCGTTTGTAAAGCTGAGTGTGTGGTTCAAACATGCTGAACAGCTTGTCGCTGTTGGGGACTGTCTCTCCCCGGATGACACGACGTTCGGCAGTGTTCTGAACGCGTTCGGTACGCGCGATGAATGCCTGCAGAGTATGGTCGCCAAAGACATCGTCCGGCGTCGCGGCGGGTAAGCTCAAACTCTTGCAGAGTTCACGTGCCAGCTTTACAAATTTCCTGCTTTGCTTCAGTAGTTTCCGGTATTCCTTCTTTATTCGTCGCTTGTAATTTTGTCCTTTCTTTCCAGCGATGCGATCAATGTTGCGAGACGCAAGTCGGACTTTCTCCCATAAACTTGCCTGCTGTCGCCAGCCCGGAAGATCGTACGTTTTGGTCAGTGGCAGGCAAATCGAAATGATCTTTCGCACGCCATCACGGATCAGTGTGCTCTCGGTCGGATAATGGATGCAGGTTTCCATCACGAACGAATCGGCTCGCACGGTTTCAATCGCGTTCGGAACAATTGCATGGCCCTCGGCAACAATGATCTGACTGATGGAATCAATTGTGGCGGGACAAAGCAGGCAAACGTTGTCACGAATTCGCCGCCAGTCAAACGAAGTCTTCTCGTCCCAATCACCGACGCCCATGATGCCACGCAATCGACGATGATTTTCCGCCAGGTCCTGCAGACGATCGTAATTCAGATTACATCCCAGTCGCACACTCGCGAGGACCACAATCTGCCAGTAATCCATACCTTCACGACCACAATCGTTGCGTGAATCGCCGTTGACATCCTGAGCCACCAGCTTGAGAACCTGCTCACACAGGTCAGGCTTCGAATACAGATGCTGTACCGTTTTGAGAATCGGGATGATCTCGTCCCGACATTCCAGATTCAGCTGAACCTGATCGATCGACTCAGTATCCAGCCGCCTCTGCTTTGAGTACCCTTTACGCATTGATCCACTCCTCGAAGATGACACCAAGATTTCCGTTTTTGGCCCTGTTAAACCATCTACGTCAATTTCAGTCGTTATCTTCGTGGAGTTTTTTCGTTTCTCACTCTGCGTTTTTATTACTCAAGTCCATTTACGGACGCGCACGAGCTAGTCGCCGGTGCTTCAACGAGGCATCGAGTGAGGTGCTGCAGGTTTCACGGACAGCGGAATCTTTTTTATGTTGCCACATTTACGGTCTCCGATCGCCAGCACTCACCGTTGCGTACCATGTCGTTGAGAATGGTCAGCAGTTTTCGCATCGCAGCTGTCAATGCAACCGCCTTGAGTTTGCCTTTTGCCACCAATCGGTCGTAGAACCGTTTGATCAATTTGTTGTGTCTTGTCGCGGAGAGTGTTGCCATGTAGAGCACGCATCGTACCTGGGAACGCCCGCCGCGCGTTATACGTTTTTTGTCCGACTTGCCGCTCTGATTCATCAGAGGAGCCACGCCGACGAGCTTTGCGATCTGGGCTCTGTTTACTGACGGCGGCAACCGTGTTGGGCACCTCGACAGCAATTCTGGATTTGGATTTGGTGATGGAATCATTAACGTCCAGTTTCTCGGACGATACATCGACGCCAATGATACGCTTGTACTGAGTTTTAATTGTCAAGTCCCTTCCTGGTGAATACGATCTGGCCGCAGAGGGCCGATCAAGCGACGGTACGGGTTCAAAACAAACAGCGACGCGATCCAGCTCCGTGTCGATGTCAGGCATTTGAGGGCAATCGATCTACGCCACTGCGACAGCAATCCCGCTGCAGGCAGGACCGCTGACTTCGACCATTGTACAAATCTCACAAACGTGAATCTCTCTAGTCGATTTCAAGATAC
>JAYSPO010000944.1:0-5728 GCA_043722015.1 Candidatus Kuenenia sp.
TCGACCAACAATGTGGGCAAGCTGATCCGCAAGCAACGTGACGCCATGCAAATGACCGTGGCTCAACTCGCGGTTCAAGTCGGCGTGAGCCGCAACACAATCACGAATTATGAGGCTGGGAAAACCGAACCCAGCGCCAGCGACCTCGTGCGCCTTTCTGGTGCCTTGGGTTGTGCCATCAGTGATCTATTCAACGGTGGAACAGCTTCGGTTCCTCCCCGCTTTGCTTTCCGCGCTCATAACCGGCTTCACAAAGATCCGGCGATCATTGTTGCCGCCCGAAAATACCTGCGGGCGTATGACGAAATTGAAGAGATCATGAATTCCCGGCTACAGGGCAAGCTGCGGAAGTTCAACCTCGACAACGACGGGGCTCTGAAGGATCGAGAAATCGAGATGGCAGCGGACACGCTCCGTCAAACCAGCGGACTACACGATACCGGGCCGGAGAATATCGCCAGTGTCCTCGAAGGGCTCGGTGTTCGGACGCTATTCTTCGAGTATGACGGCAAGGGTCTCGAAGGACTCAGTACCATTCAGGGCGACATGGTTCTCGTCATGCTGCGGGATCGCAAGCGGATTGTCGAGCGGACCATTTTCAGTGCGGCCCATGAGTTGGGACACCTCGTTCTTCATCCACAGCTTTTCACTTGCGACGAGAAAGACGACGAGGTGGACAGCAAGCGGTATGAGAAGGAAGCGGACAAATTCGCGGGCAACTTTCTCGTGCCGAGCGACGAACTCGTGCGGATCTGGAAGGAAGAGCGCCTCAACAGATTATCGCTGTTCAACGCCTTGATCATGCTGAAAGGTGTTTTTCACGTCAGCTTTCACTGCCTCTATCGGCGTGTCACGGAGTTGGGTTTGCACGCTGCGATAGACCGGGCGGTCTTTACGAATCAGATCAAGCAGCAGCTTGGAATCGTTGGTCCTGCGACAATGGAAGAGCTTGAGCCTGACCCGCTGAATCCTGAAGTGTTGTATCGGACGACACGATTCAGTCGCCTTGTAAGTTCTGGCTTTCTTCAGGGATTGATCGGCATCTCCAAGGTCGCAGAGATGTTTCAGGTCACGGTAGACAAGGCACAAGAAATGACCACGGACTGGCTGAGGCCCAAACATGAGTTGGTGGAAGACGGCACTTTATGACACGTGTTCGCTGATAACGCTGGACAAACTCCTTCAGGACAGGCCAAGCCTTTCACGGTGGTTTCCGAAGAGGGTCCTGGCGTTGGAAGTGAGCTTCACGACTGAACAGATGCGGGTGGATACGGCAGAACGGATGAAGGATCGCACCGAGTTTTTCTCTCTGCCTTCCCCAACCGAACTGGCGCACCTTCTCTCATCGGAGGGGCTGTCCAAGGCACTTTCTGATGTCGATAAGCTAGTCTTTGCTACCGCGGTTCACTCCGAACTTGCTGTCGTCACAGGGGACAAACGATTGGCCAGGGCGGCACATCAACGAGGGCTTGCGGTCGGGAACATGGCCCTGATCCTGAAAGAACTTGTACAGACACAGAAACTAAAATCGACCGCCGTCGAGAAAATGCTGCAGGCACTGGCGGATCGGAAGGACTACCTGCTTGGGAAACCTGGCCCAACTTGGGATGACTTGAAAGAATATACGTTTCCGGATTGAAGGCCACCGCCTCGACTGCTGGATTCGGGTGTGATCACAAAGGGCAACGGGGCGTTCTTACATTCTCGGACTGCAGTTCTATGCTGCCGCTGGCAAGTAGTGCGAGTACACTCGGAAGAAGGGCTTGGATCTGCGAGTGCAAGAAAATTGTGAAACACAGACAAAGCTTGATTTGGGGCTGGACAACGAAACATGGAATATCAGGATGTCCTCGACGCAGTCTCGTCGGGCGAAAGCGCAGATTGGGAGTTCAAATCCGCCAAAGGCGGATTTCCGGCCAGCGTATGGGAAACCTATTCAGCGATGGCCAATACCGACGGCGGAACGATCGTCCTCGGTATTACCGAGTCGAATGGTGCGTTTGCTGTCGAAGGGCTGAAGAATCCTGCTCAGATACTGAAGTCTTGCTGGGATACAGTCAACAATCGAGGCAAGGTGAGTGTCAATCTGCTGACAGAGAAAGATGCGAACCTGGTACACATTGCGGGCCACCAGGTTCTGGTGATTCGTGTTCCTCGAGCTGGACGCCGTCAGCGTCCGGTGTATGTGGGCCAGAATCCCCTTGATGGCACTTTTCGGCGAAACTATGAAGGAGATTATCGTTGCGACCGCGACGAGGTTGCTCGCAGGCTGGCGGATCAGGCGCAAGAGTCTGCCGACAGTCGAGTTCTTTCTCGCTTTACGGTTGCTGATCTGGATGAGAACTCATTGCGCCAGTATCGAAATCGCTTTTCCGCCCGGAATCCGAATCATGTCTGGCTGAACGAAGATACACAGGGGTTCCTGCAAAAGCTTGGCGGTTGGCGAATGGATCGATCCTCAGGTGAGGAGGGACTCACCGCTGCTGGACTGCTGATGTTCGGGACTGAAGATGCGTTGAACGACCCAGGAACAGCGTTGAGATTTCAGGTCGATTATCGGGAGCGGCCTACGAATTCGATTGCAGATCGGTGGACCGACCGACTGACTCCGGATGGGACATGGGTGCCGAACCTGTTTCAGTTTTTCCAGAAGGTGTACCCCAAATTGACGGCTGATCTTAAACTGCCGTTTTCTTACATTCAGAATCAGCCCGATCTGTTCAAGGATCCCGTGAGATCCGGACTGTCGCCGGTTCATGAGGCGATTCAGGAAGCGCTGGTCAATGCGTTGATCCATGCCGACTATCGGGGAATTGGCGGAGTGATCGTTGAGCGATTCGGAGACCGAATTGAACTCTCGAATCCTGGCACGCTTCTGGTGTCGATGGAGCAGCTTCGACAGGGTGCGGTCAGTGAATGCCGAAATCCAAGTTTGCAGCGCATGTTCCAGTTGATTGGAGCGGGTGATAAAGCTGGATCGGGAATCGACAAGATTCGGCGAGGTTGGGACACCCAACAGTGGCGCTCCCCGACGGTTCGTGAAACGACTGAGCCGGATCGGGTCAAGTTCGTCTTGCCGATGGTCAGCCTGATTCCTCTCGAATCGCAGGGACGGCTCAGAAAGCTGTTTGGTTCCGATTACGAGTCTCTGTCGCCAGTCGAAGTGCAAACTCTGGTGACCGCGGATCTGGAAGGAGAAGTTACGAACAGCCGATTGCAGTTGATCCGAGTGGAACATCCGGTCGAGTTGACCAAGATGTTGCAAAGTCTTGCATCCCGAGGCTTTCTGGAACAGGTTGGCCAGAAAAGGGGAAGCAGCTATCGGTTGCCCTGCTGGGCTTCCCACGAAGACCAGACAGCTTCCCCTGTTCCGCAAACAGCTTCCCCTCTTGCGCCCAGAGCTTCCCCCATTGCGCAGACAACTTCCCCTCTTGCGCCTGAAAATGATGAGCGATTGCTGGACATTGCAAAGCCCGCAAGGGACAAGAAAAAACTGATTCCGTCTCTGACGCGAACGATCATTCGTCGATTGTGTTCCGAAAGATTTCTGACGGCTGAGCAACTGGGAAACCTGATGGAGCGTCGGAAGGACAAGTTGCAGGAAAATTTTCTGGCGTCAATGGTTGCCGCTGGAGAGCTTTGTCTGCGATTTCCTGAACAGACCACCCATCCCGAGCAGGCGTATCGAACTCAACCAGAGTGGAGAGACGAGTGATGGAAATGCATTGTAGTGCATTTGCGGTTCGTCGGAACGCTGCTGTGTTTAAGGTGAATCAGCATGGGTGAGAGATCTCAGTCGTTATGGCAGTCATCAAACTGAAATGCACGGATAAACGAACAAACATCTCATCCATTGCCGCGCTGAGTATACTTCAATTACGACGTAATCGATCGGCATTTTTTGGGCGGTCGAGATTCCAGGTATTAACGGAAAGGCTGTCATGTCGGCGGGGGGTGGTGAACAGAAGTCTGATGAAAAGTCGTTGCCTCAGCGTCCTCACGTCAAGATCTACACGGATGGCGCGGCTGAGCCGAATCCGGGACAGGGCGGCTACGGCGTCGTGTTGTTGCATCCAGCGAAGCGTCTCGAACTCTCCAAAGGTTTCGAGTTGACCACAAATAATCGGATGGAGCTGCTGGCCGTGATTGCCGGGCTGGAGAAACTGACGAAGCCGTGCAGAGTTACTGTGTACAGCGATTCAAAATATGTCGTGAATGCCATCGACAAGGGGAAGATCCTGATTTGGCAAAAGGCGAATTGGTTTCGAACTAGAAGCCAGCGAGCAAAGAATCCTGACCTGTGGGAGCGATATCTTATTGCTGCCGCCACACATGAGGTGAAGCTTGTATGGCTCAAAGGACACGCCGGTCATGAACACAATGAGAGATGCGATGAACTGGCTGTCGCTGCAGCAAAAGGAACCATTTTGGAAGTTGATGTCGGATATCTGTCGGAGACGCAACGGATCAGTACTGTAACGACGGATGGCTCTGAATCATTGCAGAAAGTGTCTACGAGCACTTCAAAGGTGAAACACAGAGTTCCAGGTGAACCATGCAGAAACTGCGGCACTCCGCTGGTGAAAGCACCAGTGAAGCGGAAGAAGCGAAAGCCGGGCCAAACACACTACTACGAATGGCTCCTTCGCTGCAATGGGTGCAAAGCAATCTACCTGGTGGAAGAGGCGATGCGGTTAATTGAGAGCGATCAGAAATCGATGTTCGACAGCATCGAAGAATAATTTTTGAAGGCATTGAGAATTGCGAAACAAATCGCCGTTTGCGTGTGTTTCCTGTCGTTCGTTGTGAAGAAACTGCCAGATGACAACGCTGTATTTCCCCGTACCCAGTCGATTGTTGGCGTCGCTGGACCTGAGCCAGAGGAACGGTCAGAATTGCCCGCCGGTTGGGCAAACCAATTGCAACCGGTACGGCTTGAACCAGAAAACTACCGCAATTCCGTAAAGACACACAATGATCTGTAAAACCGCACAATCGCGTGGTATAACCGCTCATAATGAACACTCTTGCATTACTTCTGTCGTCCGGTGTGAAAGCGGAATTGTTCCGGCTGCTGTTTGGCCTCCACGATCAGGAATTGCATGTCCGAGAGTTGGAGCGGCAGTCTGGGTTTGCTTTGTCCACGGTGCGACAGGAACTGAAGAACCTGGAAAAGCTCGGACTGGTGCGGACTCGTGTCAGTGGCAATCGCACTTACTATCGAGGCAACCGCTGTCATCCGCTGTATCCGGAGATTCGAAGTCTGGTTCTAAAAACCAGCGGACTGGCCGATGTGCTCCGCGAGGCGCTCGGGGAAGATTCGGTCCGATTGGCATTTGTGTTCGGTTCCGTTGCGAGTGGCAACGAGACGTCGGAGAGCGATATCGATCTGATGGTGATTGGTTCCATTTCGCTCAGAGCCCTTGTGGGACGCCTGTCTGGCGTTTCAGGAAACGTAGGGCGGGAACTGAATCCGAGTGTAATGACCGAAGCCGAGTTTCTCAAACGCCGTCGCACCGGAGATCATTTTGTTTCGACGGTTCTCTCAGCTCCGAAGATCTTCGTGATCGGAGACGCGGATGACCTTGAAGCAATGGGAAAAGAACGGCTGGATTCGACCACATCAGACTAGCCCACAGGAAATTGCAGGATTGTTGTCGATCGTCAAACGTGACCTGCTGGATGCTCACGGACCGATCTCTGCCGATTGGCAGTTCGGCATCACTTA
>JAYSPO010000945.1:0-3943 GCA_043722015.1 Candidatus Kuenenia sp.
GCCTGGCGGGTTTGGAGAAACGCTGAAATCAGTAGCCGCCAGAGACAGTTGCCATGGCTCTTGATCTTTCTGATCATTGGTTCGCTGGCTGTCACGGCCCGGTATGAACGTGCCTGGTCCACTGAGGAAGATGGAAAGTCTCTTCGATTCGTCCTGAATGGCGATCAAACATATTTCGCCGCCGTTGCCTGGGAATTGCAGCGAAGCAATCCTCCTGTTCCCGCACGCAACCAGCACGATTGAGCCAACGTTGCTGACGAGTCCTCAGGCCTTTTATGGACTCGTTCCGGGAATGGCTGCGATTTTGGGGCTTTTGATCTCAGTCCGCAAAACGACGGACGCTGCGGGGTCCCTGCAGGTATCGGCTGTCACGATAATCGTTGTGGCCCTGACGGTGAAGTTTCGCGTGCATTGTTTTCTGGTACTGGGTCCCACGGTTTTCGGATTCCTCGTTTTAAACGCCTGGTGGCGCAGACACTGGTCACTTCTGGCACCGATGGGATTGGGCATGATGATCATCGGCCTGCAGTTGGTTGAGATGCGCTTGCCGTCGTATCTGTCCCAAAGTCAGTCTGTGTCTCTGGGCTTTAATGATATTCTCAAGGTTTCTCCCTTCTACTCGGATTGGCCCGGAAGTCCGATCGTCAGAGACGTCGTACTGCTTGTTTTTGGGCCTTCGCTGAGCGGGGAGATTGTCTGGAGCTTTGGCTGTCTGTGTTGTTTCTGCATACTGAATATGATTGGTCTTCCCATGGTGCTGGCTACCGCAGCGACGATCCGAACATGCTTCATGACTCCCGGCTTGCATCATCGCGGATACATTCCTCTGGTCATCTTTTGCGGGACTGTCTCCTCGTCTCTGCTGGTTCGTGCAGGATATGACAGCTACTCAGTCGGCGGACAGATCCCCTTTCACCTTGGCTGGTACCTTCTTCCGTGGTCAGCGGGGGGAATGTCGATGGCACTGTCATGGGTATCGAACCAGCTGGAGATCAATCCTCGTTGGCAGCTCAGTCTGGGTATTGTGATCGCATGCAGTTTTGTCGCGTGGCAGGTTTTCCGGGGCCCAGGTCCAATCGAACGGAAGAATTTCAGTGAGTCCCTGGTGCTTTCCCCGGATGACAACGCAGCCCTGACATTTGTGAGGACAATGACTCCGAAGGACTCGGTAGTTTTGACAGCGCTGCTGCAACCCAACTACGCACTGTGGTCTGGTATCGGAGGCCGGCGGACATACCTCGACTATATCCCTGCCGGTAAAGCGATCGATCCAGCGCTGCCGCCAGACGGACAGGTTGACTTTCGCGTCCGCGTGATTCAGCGACTTCAGGCAACGACCAGCGAGGACGAACTCGCAGCCATCCTTCGCGAGACGGGGGCCACACACATCATTGAAGCGGTCGCACAACCGCTGCAGATCCATCCTCCGGAAATGCTGAAGCAATCCTGGGACAGTCCCCGCGGAAGCCTTCGCATCTGGGATGTCCGTTGAATGCAGGAACGGGTTTCGGCCGCAACCCAAAGTAGCCATCCCGCTCCGCTGTGATGAGCATTTGTCAATCGACATTCATCAACCGAGCCAGAGTTCCACGATCAGCCCCGTTGCATGGGGCTTACGGACAATCAGCGCGGGGGCTCCATTCATGTGGCCCGGTTCAAGGCTCTTCACGGCGGAGCGTGACGGCTACTTTACGATTTGCCCGTGACCGAGGCTGAACTTTGGTGAACAGGATGTTTATGCATGCGAGCAACTTCTACAAACTGCCGCCTGAAAACCTTCGCGGGACAACAAGAATTCAAATTAATAGTACGAACTGAATTTCGAAACGACTGAGCAATTGGACGCGCACCCGTTGCAACGGATTGCGTCATGCTTGATCTTCCGCCCGCACATTGGACTCAGATCAATGCAGGATTTCACAGTTTGGGAGCGCAACCTGCAGTTTGCTGACACCTGTCGCAGTCACCGAAGTGCCCAACAGAATCAGCGTCCTGAGACTCCTGATCTCCTCCAGGTCTTTCAACCCAGTATCGGACACTCCTGTGGCGTTAAGGCTGAGTGATGTCAGACGGGTTAAACGGGCAAGTTCTCTCATTCCGGCGTTCGTGATCAGGGTGCGGTTGAGAGCAAGGGTTTCCAGTCGCTCCAGCCTGGCAAGTTCCTTCATGCCCGCGTCGGTGATCGGACAGAGAATGAGATCGAGTGATGTCAAGTTTTTGAGACGGGTGACTTGTCTCAAGCCCTCGTCAGTGACTTTGCTTCCGTTAAGGCCGAGAGATGTGAGATGCTCCAGCTTTGCGAGTTCCGTGACGTCTTCCAGTGTAATCGCAGGCGAGCCCGCGTTAATCACTTCAAGTGACTTGAGATCGGAAAGTATTCTGATTCCCTCATTAGTAATCGGCATTCGGTTCAGACTGAGTGAACGAAGTTGCCTGATGCCGCAAAGGTGAATCAGCCCGGCATCGGTGACGGCGGTTTGATCCAGACTCAATGTTGTCAGATTTTCGATGTCGGCGAGGGCTGAGAGTCCTCGATCAGTCACTTTGGTCTGCTCAAGGTTTAATGTTGTCAGTTGCCTGAGCTGGGACAGAAGCGGCAGTCCTGCGTCCGTGATGTTCGATCCGATGAGCGATAGTGTTGTCAGTTTTGGGAGCGATGTCAGCTGAGCAATGGCAGCATCTGAAATCTCGATCCCGTAGAATCCGTTCAGATTCATCACGACGATTGCGTCGTCAGTCGCAACACTGGCTTCGGCTTCTCCCTCCGCGTATGGCAGGGCATGAAGTTGTCCGGCGATGCGAAGGTGACGCAGGCTTTCCGTCGTGAGGTCGAGTTCGAGCGACGTCAGGTGTTTCAACTCGCTCAGTTTTTCCAGTCCGGGACCATGCACTGCGGTCATCCGCACATCCAGCGTGGTCAAGTTGTGGAGTGTCGAAATCCTTTGCAGTCCTGCATCCGTAACCGGCGAACCGAAGACGCTGAGTTCTTTCAGATTGTGCATCTGTTCAAAGCCGCAGTCCGACTCACATGTGACTCTTGTGGAAATCAGATTCAACACGGAAAGATTGCGGAGCTGTGAAACCGTCCTGACACCGTCGTTCGTCACACCACTCCCGCTGATATGAAGGCCAAATGGAAACGGCGCGTTCGGAATGCGTTCCAGATCAAGGTCTGTGAATGTCGCAGGACAGACAAACATCGCTTTATTTTCTGGTGATTGTCGTAATCCGACCGCTGCAAATGCCTGGACTGTGTCCGCAACCTGCGCGGCAGATTCGGTCACTCGAACGGGATCGTTCGGTTGTGCCAATACGGTCCGACTGGTGAAGATGGCGAGAGCACCAACGAGAATTTTGAACGTCATACGGGAGGGAACTCAGTGTGTGAGGTGCGCTAATGCTCTGTCAGTGATGAATTAATGGGTTATGTGCCACTGGCTCTGCCAGTGTTTCGTGCAGAAGGAGAACACTGGCAGAGCCAGTGGCACACAACAATGCACGATTGACACAGCACTATATTACATCAGATCACCGGTTTGAATTTGTTGAATCAGGCTGGACTCGCTGGAGAGCGTCGTCTGCTGTGTACGCTGCTGTTCAATCCAGCGCAATCGCTGAAGTTCCCAGTAGTACTGAAGGATCTTCGCGGCCGGTTCGGCGAATTCCAGTTCGCCGACCAGTTTCTGTTTTTCCGCAATGTCGTTGAGCAGGCCGGACAGATGTTTTCGCAGTTGCCGTTCCGGTGTTCCGTGCAGCGACAGACGCACGCCACCCAGTTGAATTTCGTCGCCGGGTTTGAGCAGAGTCGGGACCGAGACATCGTTGCCATTCACGCTGATGGGCGCAGTTGGATCAGCCGGAATGATGTACGGTCCTTCAAACGTGTTTTTCAAGACACAGTGGTGCGGTTTCAAAGGCTGATTCTGCAGCGTGATCGGACAGG